>JAHKKJ010000868.1 GCA_020027655.1 Deltaproteobacteria bacterium
ACTTCGTCTGACGATTTTGGGTCTTACTGCTCTCACGCTATTAGCCGTCGCTGCGGTACATTCCCAATCAACATCCAGCGCGCCATCGATAACAGTGTACGCGAACCCGACGTGAGGATGCTGCACTGAGTGGGTGGGTCACCTGCAAGCAAACGGTTTCAGGGTCCAGAAGAAAGATGTTTTCGGCAAGCAATTCACGGACGTGAAGAGCAAATACGGAGTGCCGCAGCGGCTCTATTCCTGCCACACCGCTGTGATCGATGGTTACGTCATCGAAGGGCATGTTCCCGCGGATCTCATCAAGCGGATATTGAAGGAAAGACCTGCCATCGTTGGACTTGCCGTGCCGGGAATGCCCGTGGGCTCACCCGGTATGGAAGGGCCAAAGCCGGAGCCCTATGAAGTTCTCACGTTCGATAAACAAGGCCGGATCAAAGATCGTCCCTTGAAAAAGGGCGCAGGCCGAGTTACGGGCGGAAGGGCGTCTCAAACCTTAGATATTTTCATTCGATATGTCGGCCGTAATTGAGGATGGCCCCAAGATCTCTGCCGAGCAAGTTCGTCGGAATAGGGAAGTCGGAAGCGATCGTTGGTTGTTTGGTTGGCGCATTCAGAATCTCACAGAGCAACCGATGAAGTTTCTTGCCGGCCGGTGTCCCCACGGCCAGTTTCGGAGCGCAGAACGATTTTTCGATCCATCCCTTCATGCTGCCGCTGGAAAAAATGCGACTATCGAGATGCCGGTACTCTGCGACGAGCCGGCGGGAGCTGTGATTGAGAACGGGTTTCTGATTCTTTTGGTCGAATGGCTCGACAAGCAGTGGAGAATATTCGTGAGGTTGCGCGTAACGATCAACCAACAAGGTGAACCCGAAACTGCGACGGAGCTGATTACAACTCAACGGGTGGGTTTTTCCGGAGTCGGCTGAGCTGAAAGGGATCCAATGGCGGAAAACGATCGAGATTTCCTTATCCTTCAAAAAATGCGCGGCTGACGCCGCAACTGAGGCCTCGGCTTCGAAGAGACCACGGGCATGGTCTCCAATTCGCTAAAGATCAGCCAAGAGGAAGTCGTCAAAGCTTTGAATAGGCTGCGTCGGGAAAAAGCGGATGATCCCGAATATAAGAAGCTGCGGAAAGATCTGCCGAAGAACTGGCCGGTGTAGGAACACAGTTTCGAGTTCCATGTTTCGGGTTTCGAGTTAGGGGACGAAAAACCCGAGACGCGAGACCCGAGACCCACAAAGCTAACGCTGCCCGGATTCAGGCAGCCTGACGGTCGGTTGGCGCAGTTGCAGGCCGGTCACGCCGCTCCAGAATTCTCTCTTGCCGGTCATCGCCTGGACGTGGCCGTCCCATTCCAAAGTAAAGGCAGTCAAACCGAGCTTAACCGCTGCGCGTACTTTATCTTGAGTTTCAGCGTCGTTTGCCAGCAGCCGTATGGCGTCGATCTGGCGAGTCCCGTGACCCTCATCCTCCTCTGCGTGAAGGCTGTAGGTTTCCGCCGCGCGGGGTGAAAAACCGTAATGGCCGGTTAGCTCCCGATACACCTTTTCCGAGACCTTGCCGGCCCCGCCGAGCTGGCTTTCGACGAAGGCCAACATGGCTACGCCTTCCAACGCGGACCGGCGTTGGCAACAGCCAATAATCATTTCGATGGCGGCCAACGTTCCCGGAGCAGGCTCGGCGCGGTCCGCTTCTTCGCGGGAAATGCCGCCCTCTTCGAGAAACTGAAGCATGATATCCACGTGGGTTCGTTCGCCGCCCAACTCCTCCATGAAGTTTTCCAGTATGGTCTGCATCAGCTCGTAGTTCTTATCGCTAACCGCGTTGACGGCCATATAGCCGAAGAAAATCGGATTGGTTCGGATACGCAGATAATGCTGCACCTCGCCGAGAATGATCTGCTCCCGGCTCCAGCGATGCTGCAAGATGCCTTGAAACCACGGATGCTCACCCATCGGTACCTCGCGGGCGTAGCCCCACAGCTCTTCTATAAATGCGTCCGAAGCCATCGAAATTACCCTGCAACTGCGCGTACGGCAGTCTTCCCGGTTTCAACCCGATCTCTCAAGCGCGGATAAAAGCGCAGCGGGTTGTCCCAGAATATTTTCCGCTTGAGCTCGTCACTGACATCTTTGCGATTGATCAGGTTGGGGATATCGTGACTAAAGTCGCGTTGATCGCGCTCGTGCGGATAGTCCGAGGCCCAGATCAGCGCATTTTCATTGGCTACCTGTGCAGCGAGGGGCAATGCCGATTCTTCGACTTCGACGGCGAAAAAAATATTGCCTTTCTTCACGTATTCACTGGGCTTTCGCTTGCAGCGCGGCGAATAGTGGCCTTTGCGCTCCTGCTCCTCGTCCATGCGGTCCATTAAATAGGGGACCCAACCGACGCCGCACTCGATGCAGCCAAAGCGAAACTTCGGAAACAGCTCGAAGATTCCCTCGAACATCAGGCTGACGAACTGCCGCATTTGCGCAAACGGATGCTCCAAAGTATGGGCGATGGTGAAATTGCCCAGGAGATCGAGACCCAGCGCCGGCATGCTCAATCCGCCGTGGGTCGAAATCGGCACGTCCAATTTTTGCGCTTCTTCCCAAAGAGGGTAGAACTCCGGCCCACTGAAAAGTCTGCCCGCCGGTGTCACCGCCGGCAATACAGCCCCGACCATTCCAAGCTCGTTGACT
>JAHKKJ010000268.1 GCA_020027655.1 Deltaproteobacteria bacterium
GAATGAGTCGCGCAAAGGCGCAAAGGACGCCAAGGGAATCTGAAGCCAGAAAAAACTCGAAGTCCAAAATTCGAAACAAATCCAAATGATCAAAAAACAATTCCAAACAGGCCCGTTTCTGCTTCCGATGTTTTGGATTTCGGATTTCAGTGCTGCGGTTTGTTTCGGATTTCGAGCTTCGGATTTCGGATTTTTGATTAGTGAAGAAGTAGGACTCGGATGACAATCTCGCGCAAAGGCGCAAAGCTCGCTAAGGAATGCTAAGACAGAAGTTAGGGCTGGCTACCGGCTTCCTGTTCCACGCGTTTGAGAAAACTGTTATCGACAAATTCCGATAGCTTTAGGCTCCGTAGGGTTGGGTTCGCCTCTGTCAAGTAAGAAAGGAAAATGCGAAGGTCCTCAGTATTCGTATAGGGATAGAGCGGGATCGGCTCGACATTTTTTCGGTCCAAATGATCCGAGCTGGGGAGATAGCGATTATAGATTGTGAGGACCTGCTCGCGGTTTTTTGAGTCCTTAGCCCAACGCCTCCCTTGTACCAGCGCCCTCACGGTTCGCATGACCACGTCTTTGTTTTGATCGCGAAAACTTCGGGTCGTAAGATACGAGTTCCCCATTACTTTGATTTCCATTTCCAGTGCGTCCGCGAGAACGTGGTAGGGAATTTTCAATTGTTCGAATCGGTCAGTGGCTGTGACCACACCTGAGACGAGCCCGGATTTGAATGCTGCTACTCTTTGATTCCCCCCGCCGCCGACCTGCACGAGTTCGACATCTCCTGGCTTTAAGCCGACCTTCTCAAGTATCTGGAGCGAGATATAGTAGCTCGTGCCACCGACCCGGTCGACACGATTTTTTTTCCTTTTAGATCTTTGACCGTTTTGACACCGGGCTGAGTGATAAGCTTGTATTCGATGGGCTCTGCAGTTGCTAAGGCAACCAGATCAGATCCTCTCGAAGCCGCCAGGACAGCTGTAAATGTCTTACCGTGCTTGGCGTCTTGGCGCGATAAATTTTCTTAAAGTCGTTCTCTTGGACATTTTGAAGTTAAGAATCTACGTCAAGATAGGGATCTGTCTCCGAAACAAACATTCCTCAGCTGGATACACCGTCTTAACACCACCGGTCAATCACTGCGTAAACGATAGCTCCCAACGGTTGCCATCGGGGTCGAAGACATTAATGGAATAATTCGGGCTGTCCCGATGCGGCCGGACTTTTTCGATGTTGGCGCCGATGTCTTTTAACCCCTTCAAAGCCTTCTCTTGCTCTTGCCAGGGAATATTCAGGGTGTGATGAGGGTCGACGTCTCGCGGCTTAATCGACGCGTCAAACAGATGGACTTCGAAATTGCCCAGACGAACGTCGACTTCTTTCACTTGGCCGGCCTTTACCTGTTCTTCCGTCGGCTCAACCCGTCGAGTGATCTGCCCACCGAGCACGTTGGTATAGAAGTCTACTGCTTTGTTGAGATCCTTGGCGCTCATGGCAAAGGTTCTAAGTCCTTTAATATCAAACATGGTAACCTCCTTTGATTAGTACTGATTCTCTTCCAGTCGATGTCTTTACTCTGGCTACAGGCTCACTGGCTCATGATTATTTTCACCCGTTCGAGGACTTCGGGTGATTGCGTCATGACCTGCTTCGCTAGTGATTCAAGCTCCTCGCCAGTTGTGGGAGTGATATCGTAGTTTTTTCTTTTTGCCTCCGCCAGAAGTTCAGGGTCGTTCATGGCTTTCATGAAAGCCTCGCGGAAGATCTTGGTTTTGTCTGCGGGGAAACCAGGCGGCGCGACAATAGGGCGGCCGAAGTCGCTGGCCGCCAGAACCAAAGGCAGCAAGCGGCGCTCCGCTTCGGGAGTCTTGTGCTCATTCATGAGCTCATAGAGCGTAGGAACATCGACCAGTCGCGGATCTCGCGTTTTGCCGGTCTGCATCAGAATGCGCGCGAAACCGTTTTTCCGCCAGGTATGGTACGGCTCGCGCGAATGATAGGCCTGAATCGTGAGAGCGCGGCAGTGAAGTTCTCCCCGCTCCACTGCCAGGTCGATCTCTCCACCGCCCTGATAGCCGGCAATGACGGTAAATTTTGTCCCGAGAGTTTCTTCCAGCAGCTTGGGCATGTAACTACCTGAGGTGCCGGCCCCGGTGGAGCCGCATTTCGGCGGCTCTTTGGCTCGCCGCACGTCCGCCAGGCTTTTGTAGGGTGAATCCGCGCGCATATAAAGCAGGTGATCAGACTTATCGGTGCTACCGATCCAGGTGAATTTTGCCCAATCGTATTTTACCTCGGCCTGTTTTTGGAGCTGGTTGAAATAGATCGATGGCTGGATTGCGCCGATCGATAGTCCATCAGGTTTGGAAACGTTGTAGATATAGTTGGCGCCGATTATGGATCCCGCCCCGGGCATGTTTTGGACGATGAAGTTGGGGTTCCCTGGGATGTGTTTGCCGACAAATTGCGCCACGAGCCGAGCATATAAGTCGTAGAGACTTCCGGCGCTAGCAGCCGCCACGACTGTAACCGTCTTCCCCTGGTAAAAAGAGCTCTGCGCCCGGAGATCTGAGGTCCAGATCAAGAGTATCACTAGCGAGAATATTTTCTTCATAGAACCTCCACCCATGATTTGAATCGATACGGGTTTAATTCCCCGCAGTTTGCTGCGTAATGGCGATCCCAAGTCTTCTTAAGGTCCGTCATTCCCGCATGTTTTTAGCGGGAATCCAGGCGAACCTCGGACTGGACCCCGATAAGAGCATTCGGGGGTGACAACTTTTGGGAAAATTATTATAAAGTTCTTTCGATACCCCGCTGCTTGCGGCGGGATTCTTTATTTCCCTTGCCGACAGTTAACGACTCTAGATATTTTGGTTATGGCTTAACACTGCGGTCTTTCTCATGTCAATGTCGAATCCGGGTAGAGTGCATCAGTGCTTGCAAGAAGTTGCGCGGCGCTGGTAGATGGTAGTGAAGGAGAAAAGCATGGCAGCAGGGCCAGAGAACCAGCCAAGACCGGCAGCCGAGGCTCCTCTTGAGCCCCATTTACCTATTTGTGACCCACACCATCACCTGAGAGAGCGACCCAACGACCGTTATTTCCTCGAAGAGTTTATTCAAGATACCAGCACCGGGCACAATATCGTGGCGACCGTTTGTGTGGAAAATCGCGCAATGTATCGCAAGGATGGTCCTGAGACAATGAAGCCCATCGGAGAGACCGAGTTCTTCGATGGCGTTGCCGCTCACGCCGCCTCGGATCCAAATAACTCGACTCGCGTCGCGGCAGCTATTGTCGGACATGCGGATCTCAGTCTGGGAGAGGCGGTGGCCAAGGTGCTCGAGGCACACCTAAGGGCGAGTCCCAACCGCTTTCGCGGCATTCGCCACTCGACCACGTGGGATGAAAGCGAGGCTATCAGAAGCGACGCTCGGCCAGGGTTACTGGCGGATAACGCTTTCCGCCGGGGTTTCGCCTGCCTGCAGCGCTACGGCCTGAGCTTCGACGCCTGGCTCTATCATCCACAGCTTTCGGATCTCGTGGGGTTGGCGCGCGCTTTTCCAGACGTGACGATTGTTCTCGATCACATCGGCGGGCCGCTGGGTGTCGGACCCTATAAAGGAAAACGAGACGAGGTCTTCCAAGCCTGGCGCAAGGGGATCGCCGACTTATCGACTTGTGCCAACGTGGCGGTGAAACTAGGCGGGTTTGGGTCGACTCGTTCCGGCTATGATTGGCACGAGCGCGCGGTCCAGCCGGCGTCCGCTGAGCTAGCAGACACGATGGCGCCTTATTTCGACTTTTGCATAGAGCAATTCGGCGTTCATCGCTGCATGTTCGAGAGTAACTTCCCGGTCGACAAAGCGTCGTATTCCTACGTCGCGATCTGGAACGCTTTCAAACGAATCAGTGAAGGCTACTCCGCCGCCGAACGCAAGGCCCTGTTTCAAGACACCGCGGCGCGTGTCTATAGAATCGCAGTCACCGGAGAGCACCAACAGGCCAGCTGATTAACTCGACACCAGAAACCCGAAACTGGAAACCGCGAAGGCGCCCCTACGCCGCCAGACGCCGCGCGCCGAGCTGGCGCGCGATGAAGGCCTTGATTCTTTCGTAGGCCCGGTCGGTTTGCGGGCCCGGATTAGCGACCCAGCGGTGCTCGCAGTCCTTAAAGATCTCCAATTCGCATTCTCCACCGGCCGCCCGGTAAGTGGCGGCAAATTTCTCTTGCACCGCCGGCAGGACGTTATCGTCCAATTCGCCTTGCAACACGTAAAGCGGCGGCAAGGTCACCGGCTCGCGGCGCTCGAGGATGAGCTGCGGATTCCCTTCGTAGATGGTTTCCCAGGGATTGAAATAGGTTTTGCTGTTCTGGATCATTTCCGCCCACTGTCTTCTCTCTGCTTGCTGGTAGCGCGCGAATGGATCGCTCACCGGCGAGCGCGCCACGACGTAAGGCAAAGTAGCGTCGACATTTGGGGCCTCGGGCAAAGGATGGGCGTTGTAGCGCGGGTCATGCGGGCGCATGGCACAGAGCTCGATTTCGTGACCACCGCTGGAACTTCCCAGCGCGCCAACGGTGGCAGGATCGCCGTTCCATTCTCGCGCCTTCGCCTTGAGCCAGCGCACACCATAGTTCGCGTCCTGCACCGAGGCAGGGTAGGGGGCCTCTGGCGCACGGCGCAGATCAATGGCGACGACCAAGAGGCCGCTCGCCGCCAGGCTTTCGTCCATCGGCGCATTTGCGGTGCGGTCTTGGTTGTTCCACGCGCCGCCGTGAAGATCCAGCAGCGCAGGGAATGGCCCGTTGCCTTGCGGCTGGTAAATGCGCGCCATCAAAGTACGCACCGGATCGCGGCGAAACTCGACATCCCAGACTTTGATCTCATAATGCTTCGAAGGATCGTATACGGTTGCCATGTTGGGTTCCTCCTTACGACTTACGTTTAAGTGATTTCAACGGGTCCAAATCAATCCCGTGTCCTCTCATATCGAGAAACATCCATCTTTGTCAAAACAAAAAGCTTGAATCAAAAGCACAGAAGCAAGACACGGAAATGATCCGACGCGTTACTGGACGCCGCGCCGTCCCGCGTGTTATAGCCAAGCATAATCCTCACTCCTCGGCCTAAGGACATAAACAGACATTATTCCTTTTCGCCGGCTGTGGAGACTTGCTCTGCATTCACCTCCGATTCATAAAGAAGAGCCTCAAGCGCCAACGAGTAAGGCCGCTCCGTCGGAAGCTTCGCGCCCGTTTCGGGGTCCTCTGAATGTGTTGCTTCGGTTTCGGACCTTCGAGGCGCTGCGCCATCGCGAATACCGCTTGATCTGGTACGGGCAAATCTTTGCGTCCATGGGGACATGGATGGATCAGGTTACCCGCGGTTGGCTCATCTATGAGCTGACGGACTCCGCCCTCCAGCTCGGCCTGGTGCGGGGAATTCAAGCCATACCCTTTCTCTTGTTATCTCCCGTGGCGGGCAGCGTCGCCGACCGCTATTCGCGCAAGATGCAGGTGGTGCTTACCCAAACTGCCGACGGGATATTGTATGCAGCGATGGCGTTGCTGATTTTTACCGGCCTGATCCGGCCGTGGCACGTCTATGTCACCGCGGTCTTGATGGCTATTGTCCAAACCTTTCTGCAGCCGGCACGGGCCGCTCTGATCTCCGATGCTGTGCCGCCCAATAATCTGACCAATGCCATCGGTCTCAACGCCGTCGTCTTCAACGCCGCGCGCAGCACCGGCCCCGCCCTCGCAGGCGTGCTCATCGCCAAGTTCGGCACCGGC
>JAHKKJ010000023.1 GCA_020027655.1 Deltaproteobacteria bacterium
GATGTCGGCTTTGTGGGTTTAGTTGTCGGCCCGCGATTCTCGTGAAATCAGAATGACCGCTTTGTCATGACGTGGGTTGACTGGAGGCGATGACGAAACGAGCGCGGCGATTTTGCGCCCAACAATCTTCCGTTTGCTCGGCGCACACGGGAATCTCCTCTCCGTAACTAATCGTCGATAGTCGATCCGCACCGATACCCAGAGTTACCAAGTAATTCCTGGCGGTTTGGGCGCGCTTGGCTCCCAGCGCTAGATTATACTCGGCGGTGCCCCGCTCGTCGCAATGCCCTTCAATCTGTATACGCGCCGCTGGGGTGTTTTTAAGCCAGTCTGCATTGGCTTTGAGGGTTGCACGCGATTCTTCCGTGAGATCGTAACGGTCGAAACCGAAATAAACGTCCTTGACTGGGCTGGACGCAGGTGTGGCGGTGCTCTGACCGCTCTGTAACGCTTCCAGGCTGGACGGCGCTGAAGTCAGTCTTTTTGCTTCAGCCGATGAACCAAGGTTCCTCCCGGCAGACGCATTGGGATTCTCTACTGTCCATTGCGGGGACTGCGGATTTTGCGTCTGTGCAACCTGTGCTCCCCCACAACCAATTAGTATAAATGAGGCCAGCAAGCTCCAAACTAGACCGATCATTTCATTCTCCTTTCCGGTATGTGCGCCAATTAAGGAAGGACAAAATCTAAATCTTGAAAATGAAATTGTGAGGCATCGCTACCAAGCTGTCAACCGAAAGTACGCCGATTTGATTTTCCGGTGGATGTGTTTGTCAGTATTTTCCTATAGATATCTCTCGCGCTCCTGCATTGGATTGATTTTGCGCAACAAGAATTTGAGAAAGAGGATGAGACCACTGGGTCAGCTAAAAATTTGATCTCCGCGAGGAAAGCTCATCCTGCTCCCAATTGTTTCATGAACCAGTCGGCAATATAGGTCCGTCGGTCGAAGCGCTTTTCCCCATGACCGACGCCGTCGAGCATTTGTCGCTGTGGGGAATTCACGGCTTTCTCATAGAGTTTGAGGGCACCGCGTGGATCCATGACCCGGTCGTCATGACTGCAGCCGACGAGGAGAGGGCATGCGATGCGATCAGCTCTGCCTTCCAAAGTAAATTCTTTGATTCTTTCTCTTGCTTCTTCGAGGTCCTTGGCTCCCATGAGCCATCTCAGGCGGTCTTGAATGGGTGGGTAATAGTCAAAGATATCATCGACCAGATTGTAGGCGCCGCTCCAAACTG
Source organism: Deltaproteobacteria bacterium (assembly GCA_020027655.1). Taxonomy (GTDB): domain Bacteria; phylum Desulfobacterota; class Binatia; order UBA9968; family UBA9968; genus DAIRFP01. Next base: position 1,242 of record JAHKKJ010000023.1, read on the forward strand.
CCACTGCCTTGATCCGCTTTTCTGCCGTCGCGCAACGCGGCCCCGAGTAGCCGCCCATGCTCGAGCCGTGAAGCCCAATCCGGTTCGGATCGACATCCGGACGCGTGAGCAAATAATCGATCACGGCCTTGGCCACCCGCTCCGAATCCGGTGGGGCATAAAGTTTTTTCTCCCTGAGGGTCCCGCCGTGTCCCGGTCCGTCCACATCGATGAAAGACATGCCCCGGCGCACGTATTGGCCGGCTCCGCCATCTTCCCCGCGCAGCAAGATCCCATCGGCTCCGCCGTAGTTGTAAACAACGGGAAGACGGCTTCCTGATTTGCCTCGTCCCGGATAGAAAAGGGCATCGAGGCTGTGGCCCTCGTAGGCGATCTGCACCCGCTCGAAGGGCGGGGAAACCAGACTCCAAGCCTTGTCAAAATTCTTTTCCAGTTGCTTGTAACTGGGCAGCATACGTAGGTCGGTTTCGGGCAGGTAGACGAGCGCACGTCGATAGAAATCAGCAGCGCGTAAGTAGAACTCGTGAGCGGTAACCTTGCGCTCTTCGCGTTCGAAGTCGGCTGCCAACTTCTCGTTTTTTTCAGCAACTTGGGTCCATTCGGCGTGCCAACTTTCCAAATTGAAAAATTTTACCCGGCGAGCCACGCCGCGAATATCCGGATCGGGATGGTCAGCTGAGATTTCTATACGGATCTCTAACTGGCCTCCGCCGGGCAGGCCACGCCCGGAATAAAGCATTTTCTCAGCGTGCTCTCTATCGAGCACGTCTTTGCCACCTGCTTTTGCCATGTATGACTTCCTCCTTCCGCTCTTGCAAAATGGTCCGAATTCTTCCTTGCCCTAGGAAGAGCGAAAATTCAACCGGCATGCTCTGGTGAGCCAGAACCAAGAAGGAGCGAAGTGATGGCTAGGGTTCCGGTTTGGCTTCGGGACGTCTCCGCGCATAGGTGCGGACCGCGCCCACTCCCTCGTAGACGCACGGGAGTGTTACGGTAAAAGTAGTTCCCTCTCCGGGTTGGCTCGTGACCTTTACTGTGCCACCGAGTACCTGGGAGAAGGTTTTGACAATGTGCAACCCTAAGCCGACGCCGCCCTGGGATCGAGTTCTAGAGGCGTCGAGTTGAAGAAATTTTTCGAAGACCAACGGTAAATCTTGGGGCGCAATGCCTATGCCGGTATCAGCCACACTGAGCTCAACCCGGTTGAACCCGGCCGCATGACTTGCCGATACGGTGACATGACCGACCTCCGTAAACTTCAGGGCGTTGTTAATCAGATTTTGTAAGATGTGCTTGAGTTTGTCGCGGTCGGTGCGGATTACGGGAAGGTTTGAGGCATAGACCCAGCGCAGGCTTATATCCTTTCCCAAGGGATATTCATAAAGCAACTTTAGCTCGTCCAAGAATTCAGGGAGAGGTAGTTCATCGCACTCCACGATGACTCCCCCGGCCTCAATCTTGGTCGCGTCCATAATGCTGTTGACCATCACCAACAGTTCATTCGAGTGACGAGTGACTTTATCTAGCGCATTGACCTGTTCCGCATTAATCTCGCCCAGGACTCCGTCTTGGACAATTTTCGTATAGCCGGCGATGACATTCAGCGGGGTACGCAGCTCGTGGGACATAACGCCCAAGAATTCGTCTTTGACTTTGTTGGCTTTTTCAAGGTCGATAGCCTGTTGTTTCGTCTGCTCGTAGAGTTGAGAGTTCTGAATAGCTCCGGCAGCCTGGCCGGCGAGAGTGCGCAGGAAGTTGATTTCTTCATCGCTAAAGTAGCGCTCCCGTTGGCAATAAAAAGAGAGAATCCCGAGCACTTTGTCCTGAGCTATCAACGGCACGCCGAGGTAAGAAACGAAGCCGCTCTTGCGAAAATAGTCTGAGTCCGGACCAATGTCGGGAATATGGATGTTCGAAATCCGGACAGCATCTTTGGCCTGGAGGACGGGGTGGTTTAAGTCATGGCCGCGACCCGCGCCGTAGGCTCTCCATGCCTCTTCGTCGATACCCCGGGCCGCAACCTTAATGAGTTCCCTTTCGCTCTTGTCAAGCAACATAATCGTCGTTGCGGTTTCCGGCACTAGAACGGTAAGTTTTTCCAAAAGGACGTTGAGTACGGCACGCAACTCCAGAGTGGATGTTGTGGCCAGGTTGATTTCGTAGAGTGCGACCTGGCGTTCCGTATGACGTTGGATATCCAGCTGCGCTTTCTTCTGCTCTGTAACATCGCGAACGATGCAGACAAAGGCAACGGGATCCATGGCCGGATCGTCACGCATGACGAAGGAAGAAACGCTCAAGGTGCTGCGGCCCGTATACTGATCGATCAGCGGGAATTCGTAATCGCGAACAGAACCGCTCAAAATAACGCGGTCGAGAATAAATTCCGGAGGGGCAATGATGGATGTCAAGTTTTGGATGGGACTTCCGATCAACGTGTTTTCGGGACGCCTGAACAACTGGCAGGCGGCTCGATTTGCGACTCGAACGGTTCCTTCCTTATCGAGAACCAAAAGAGCGTCCGCCATGGCATTGATGATCTCCGTTGCGGCAAAGGCCGGAGTAATGTCGACGAGCCTAAAGCGCCACACCGCCCGCGCAGTTAGAATGATGAAACCGAGCACGGCTAGGTGACCGAACGGATAGGACGGTATGCCGAACGCAGCGAGATAGTCGAAGGAGCCGAGATACGCTATACAGAAAGCGATGAACAATGCTTTGCTTCTCAGTTTTTCCACTCCGGGTGCTGCGGCATGATATCCCTGCCAGTAGTGTTGGAGACTCAACGCCATTAAGCCGAAGAAGAAACCGAGAAAGGGTACACTCGCCCATTCATAACGAGCGTAATAGCCCCACCAAAAACGGTTGACACCACTGATAAACGCGTCGCTGTAAAGGGCTGTCACAAAGAAAAAACCGGAGACAAGCCATGCAACCCAGACTCGGCTCTTGTGCTTTGAATAGATTCCTAAAGTGCCGACCGTGAAGTGATAGACGGCCGCGGGGATAAAGGTAACACCCAATTGGCCCATGACAGCCCAGGCGCTTGCCACGGGCGCAGCCACCGCGCAATACATGAGGGAGTAACAAAAAAGCCAGATCGCCGCGGTGACGGTCATAATGAAGAAGGAAAGGCTGACATGGGAGTTGCGCTCCCCGACGAGCACGATAAAGCTTAGAGCCATGATCGCGACCCCGGTAATCAGGGTCGGTATCGCGTACGGGTTGAAACTGTAGTTAGCCAGGTTGAAAAGCTCGGGGGGCATGGGGTCCGGAAGGCCTTCGCTTCAGATCCCGTGATGGGGTCGTTTTGAAGCAGAAATGAAAGAGGAAAAGATCCTGCGCTGGCAGGGGTCCTTACGCGCCAGAATCTCGGGATGCCATTGCACACCTAGGACGAAACTATGGTTCGAGCTCTCAAGCCCTTCGATCAGTCCATCTTCCGCCGTGGCATTGACCACTAGCCCCTTACCGACTTTTCTGACGGCTTGATGGTGCGTCGTGTTGACCTCCATGGTCTGCCTTTGGACGATCTGCCGGAGGTGCGTCCCGGAATGAATCATTATTGGATGACCGCCTTCGTCTCTTTTTGCTCCTTGCTCGTGCTTGGCAGCGTTTGGGAGTTGGGTCGCGATATCCTGGTAGAGAGACCCGCCCAAGGCTACATTGATCGCTTGGGCGCCGCCACAGATTCCCAGGAGGGGTAGATTTTGGTTAAGAGCCAAATCAACTAATTCCAACTCAAACTCTGTCCTTTCCTTTTTGATTACACCTAGAGCACGAACCGGCTTTTCACCGTAATAACTTGGGTGAATATCGAAATTTCCGCCGCTGATCAGTACACCGTCGAGACGCTGCAGAATCCTGCGAAGCCCGCTCTGGGAAGCAGTCGGTGGGAGGATGAGTGGAATTCCGCCCACTTCTTGGATTGTACGGGAATAACGCTGAGGCAAGAACAGGGTAAGTTCTTGCGTGCGGTTAGTGCCGTTCGCTGGAACGCTCGACAGATCGGCGGTGATGCCAATCAGCGGGGCCCGGCTCCTGCTCGCTTGGCTCATTTTTGTTGATCGTATAGACGCTTGTAGATTCGGTGGTTGCGCATCACTAGTTTAACGTAACCGCGCGTTTCTAGGTAGGGGATGCGTTCGACAAACTCCTCCGCGTCATCGGTCAGAATCTCTTTCTCCCAACGATCCACTGCAGCTTCGCCGGCATTGTATGCGGCGATGGCTTTGAACCAATCATTTGAGTAACGTTGCAGAAGATCCTTTAGGTACTGAGTGCCGAGCACGAGATTGATCTCCGGTTGGAACAATTGCTCATTGGAGGGCGGAGAGACCCCGATCTGCTTCGCTACCCGCGACGCTGTTGACGGCAGCAGCTGCATCAAACCCAGTGCCGCTGCCGGCGAACGTGCCTGGGGATCGAACAGGCTCTCTTGTCGAATCAAGGCAAGAACGAGGTAGGGATCAAGCTCTCGTTCCTGGGCCTTTTGTTGAATCATTTCCCAGTAGGCCAAGGGAAAGCGGTAGAGGTTTCTCTCACTTTGTGAGCTTGGAAGTTGATTGGCGATGGCGAGGCTGCGGCCGTATGCCTGGTTGTTAAAATATTCGTGCATCAGTAACGGGCGTAACCGGGAATGCTTCTTAGAAAGACGATCGACTTCACTGATCTCAGCCACCGCCAAGCGATGAAGCGAAATAGCAGAAAGCTCCCGCGCACGAAAGAGATGGTAAGTAATCTCAGCGCTCATCGGAGGATCGGCTTCATCGCTGGGAGGAAGGGCGCTTGTTTTGGGTTCTTCGATTGCTATTCCCACTCTAGCCAGGGAGCGCAAGGCAAGAGCCTGATAGTAAGATTCCTCGCTGCCATCGACGATTTGTCGATAAATTCGGATGGCGGTCTCCGCGTCACCGAGCTTCTCAGCGCTGCGGCCCTGCCAGTACAATCCTGCGGTCCGAAATGCGCTGTCCTTGGCGTTGGCGGCTAGGCTTTGAAATGTCGCATAGGCCTGTGCCCATTCCTGGTCGCGATAGTAGAGCCAGGCAAGGCGTGAGGCGGCGTCATCGTGCACCTGGCTATTGGGGAAATTTTTAATGATGCTCAGGTAAAGAGCTATCGCTTCTTGCTTTCGGCCAAACGACTCGTGAATGTCGGCGGCGGCATAACGGGATCTTTCGATGTAGGGGCTGGTCGGATAACGCTCCATAACCTGCCTGAAAAAATCGAAGGCCTGGGCGTTATCGTGTCGATTCCACAAGACTTGGCCGATTTGGTAGAGCGCTTTGGGAGCTTCCGGGCTTTTCGGATAGTCCCGAGCGATCTGCTCAAGTAGCGGAATCGCTTCGTTTCGCTTGCGAATTGAGAGATACAGATCGGTGAGTTTTGTCAATATCCGGCGGCGGAAGGTCGGCTCGGGATTGTTGCTTAAAAGCTTCTTGTAGAGAACCTCTGCTTCACCGTATTCTCCTTCCCGCACCAGGCGATCCGCTTCGTCCGCAGTCGCTTGAGTCGTGTTAAGTCCGAACTGGTCCGGATATTTTTCCCTGAGCCGCCTTAGAGCCGCGCGTGCTGGTGCCGCCCAACGCGAACGAGGGGAAAGAGTTCTCAATTCTGAATAAAGTCTATGCGCCTGACTTAGATCCGCCACCGCCTCTTGTGACTGCGCCTGAAGAAAAATCGCTTCGTCGAGGATTTCTGGTTTAATGCCGTTTTCGGCGCGTAGAGAACGCAGAGTTTCGCTAGCCTGGGCATACTTCTTTTCCGCCAGATCTATTTTTGCTTGCTGCAGCTGGGCGGGGTGGAACCAAATACTTTGAGCATAGCGTCTCCTGAGCTGGGAAAGAAACTGTTTGGCCGCGTCGAGATTGCCCTCCTTGAACGAGATTAACGCCAGATAGTAAAGGCTGTAGTCCGCGAGCGAGAAATCCGGCTCCAAAGTTTGCTGGAATAATTCTTTGGCTTGGATCGAGCTGCCGCTTGAATACAATGCATAGGCCTTCGCGAAGTTCTCACGGGGGTTGGGCGCCTGGGCGAAACTCACAAACGGGATGGCGACAAGGATGAAAATCACCAGGAGGCATTTGGCTCTGGATATCATCTCGTTGACCAAAGTTTAGCGGACGTAAGCGGCCGAATCAATCATAAGCCCGAGTCACATCCAGCTATGCTATTGTTTTTTAGGTCTGCGAAAGCTATTTTTTAACGACGGTATCCACAGATCGGGGCCACAGCCCGGCACGGTGTCGATGGGCATCACCCAGCGCTCGGTCCACGGAGGTCCGCTCGTTGAAAATAGAAGGAAGCTATACATTTAACGCGCCCCGGGAGAAAGTTTGGCAGGTGTTGCTCGATCCTAAGATCATGGCGCAGTGCATGCCAGGATGCGAGAAGATGAGCGAAATTGGACCGGACCAATACGAAGCGACCATGAAGGTTGGAGTTGCTTCGGTCAAAGGAACTTACAAAGGAAAGGTTTCCATCAAGGAGAAACACGCACCTTCTCATTATGTTCTCAGCGGCGAAGGTTCCGGTGGGCCGGGCTTTATGCAGGGCGATGTGTCTATCGACTTGGCGGAGAACAACGGCCAGACGGTACTCAAATACAGCACGGATGCGAAGGTGGGAGGATTGATAGCGAGTATCGGGCAGCGGATGCTCAACGGCGTAGCTAAGATGATGCTGGATCAGTTTTTCAAGAAAATAGAGAGTTTCATTTAGCAAGCGCGCCAAAACTGTCTGCTTCATTCCAGGTATTAGGATAGATCGGTCGAGTAGAACTGTGTCCCCCATCGTAAGCGTCATTATTCCCACCTATAATCGTTGGCCCATGGTCGGGAAGGCTATCGAATCGGTACTGGCACAGAGCTATCAGGCGTGGGAGCTTATTGTCGTCGATGACGGTTCCAATGATGGTACCTCCGAGCACTTGGCACAGTACGGTGCCGGTGTGCGGAGCGTCTCACGGCAGAGAAGCGGTGTGGCGGCCGCGCGCAACTACGGTGTCGGTATCGCAAGCGGCCGGTATGTGGCGTTTTTGGATTCGGACGACCTGTGGATGGCCAGGAAACTGGAAATTCAAACGGCGTTCATGGAGCAACACCCTGAAGTTCAGATCTGCCAGACCGAGGAGATCTGGGTTCGCCGCGGGATGAGGGTGAATCCCAAGGCCAAACACGCGAAACCTTCCGGCGATATTTTCCGGCGGAGTCTCGATCTCTGCTTAGTGAGTCCGTCGGCGGTTATGATGACGAAGCAGTTGTTTAACCAATTTGGCGGGTTCGACGAAAGTTTCCCGCTGTGTGAAGATTATGATCTCTGGCTGCGAATCGGAGTCGACCACCCGATCCCTTTGATCCCTACGCCCCTGGTTGTCAAGCGAGGCGGCCACAGGGACCAGCTGTCCCATTCCGTCTGGGGAATGGATCGATATCGGGTCCAATCGTTGCGGAACCTTTTGGGCAATGGGCTTAGCGGCGAAAAACGACAGTGGGTGATCGAGGCATTGAAGAGTAAGATTGCCGTCCTGTGCCAAGGCGCAAGGAAAAGAGGAAAAGAGTATGAGGCGACTGCATATGAAGGGATCCTGTTGGAAGTTCTCCAGGAGACGCTAGATGTCGGAGATAGAGATTCGCCAATATGCGAAAGACAAGGGATTCCATCCACAGACTCTGCAACGGTGGTTGGGTTGGAATCAGCTGGCTAGAGACACCTTATTTCGGCTTGCCATGGGTCTCAAGATTGGAGAGAACCATCTGCGCGATCTAATGGACTGGCTCGAGGAAATCGCGCTGCGTGACCAATCAACGATCGAGGAAATCCTAGCAAGCAAGCCGATAACCGACATCGAATCCGATCCCCGATTAGGCCGAGCCGACAAGCTTAAACGAGTAAAAGAAGAGTTAAGACGGCTCCGGTTCCCTCGACTGGCTCAGATGGAGGATTCAATCCGGGCGCGAATTCAAGAACTGAAACTTCATCCTGAGATCCGTCTCACAGTGCCTCCAGCATTGGAAGGAGGAAGGCTGCGGGTAGAATTGAGCGCGTCGACCCCCGAGGAGCTTAAAAGGTTGACCGGCAAGCTTACCGAGGCTGCGGATACGAATACTGTCCGGGAGATTTTTGCGCTCCTGGCAGGAGAGGCAGTGGAGAGTCGACCAAAATCAGATCACTTTTTCCGTGGCTGAGATGCAACTTTTCGAACCTGAAGAGGTCATCGTCGAGCGGGGTTCCGAAGCGAGTGCGATCTACAGGAACTTGCGCAACGCGTTACCGCACATTCCTTTTAGAATAGTCGATGCGGTTTCAACAGAAAATGGGAGGATAGATTTCTCTGCGTTTTCGTTCGGTGACGCCAAAAAAAGACTTTTTTTAACGCGACACAAAGGAGAATTTCTCAAAAAGTGTCCAGGCAGCGACGGTCAGGTTTGCTGTAATTATTTTGTCATCAACTTTGCCAGCAATTGCCCCATGGACTGCAGCTACTGTTACTTGCAGGAATACCTGGCTGATAATCCAGAGCTCAAGGTTTTTAGCAATGTGGACGATTTGTTGACCGAGGCCGACGAGCTTTTGACTAAGCACCGCCGATTCTTTTTCCGGATCGGCACGGGGGAGATAACGGATAGTCTCGCGCTGGATCCCTATATTGGTTTTGCCCGCGAAATCGTGCCCTTCTTCGCCGAGCAGCCCAATGTGCTTCTCGAGCTCAAAACCAAAAGCGACTGCGTCGAAGGGTTGCTCGTTCTAGACCCTAAGGATCGGGTGGTGGTGTCATGGTCGATGAATCCGCAGCGGGTCATCGATCTGGATGAACATGGGACAGCCTCTCTCAGCGAGCGTTTACTGGCGGCTCGGCGCTGCCAGGACAAGGGTTACCGATTGGCTTTTCACTTTGATCCCATAGTCGAGTACCCGAATTGGGAGAGTGATTATAAAGAGATGCTCGACCAAACTTTTAGCAGCGTCGATTGGCGCAGAATTGCTTGGTTGAGTATGGGAGTCCTGCGCGATACGCCGAGCTTGAAACGGATAATCCGGGATCGCTTTCCACGAACACAGCTCCTGACGGGCGAGCAAGTGCTCTGCCCGGACGGGAAGCTGCGTTATTTTCAACCCATGCGTGTCGACATCTACCGCAAGATGCTCCGCTGGATTCGCCGAGCCGCACCTACTGTCAAAGTCTATCTCTGCATGGAATCTAAAGAAGTATGGGAGCAGGTCTTCGGTTTCGCGCCAAGCTGCGAAAAGGAGCTTGGCAACCAAATGGCGCCGTCCCTCTAATCGTTTCTCATGCCCAATAAAGAAAGCGCGATTGGGGTATTCGACTCTGGCATAGGGGGACTCACGGTTCTTCAGAAGATTATTGAGACATTGCCGAAAGAAAATACCGTTTATCTAGGAGACACCGCGAGAGCTCCCTACGGGACCAAGTCGGTTGAGACTGTACTTCGGTATTCATTTGAGAATACTGAATTTCTGGTTCAAAAAGGCGTCAAGGCAGTTGTCGTGGCGTGCAACACATCGACTGCTATTGCCCTGACGCGGCTGAGAGATAGCCTTTCGATTCCCGTAATCGGAGTTATCGAGCCTGGCGTACGTCGGGCGATCAAAGGTACAAAGAATAATAAGGTTGGCGTTATCGGCACCGAGGCAACCATCCAGAGCGGCGCTTACACGCGCGCGTTGAAAGAAGCTGATGCTGGGGTTGAGGTGTATAGTCGCGCCTGCCCTCTCTTCGTGCCGTTGGTGGAGGAGGGATGGACCGACAACGACGTGGTGGAAATGACCGTCAAGGCTTATTTAGGCAGTCTCAAGCAAAGCGGCATCGACACCTTGATTCTGGGGTGCACACACTATCCATTGCTTAAGAAAGTAATTCGCAAATTCATGGGGAGCAACGTTCGCTTGGTAGATTCTGCTGAAGAGACGGCGAAGGAAGTCGAATCGGCGCTTAAGCAGGGTGTGTTAACCAGGAAAAACAGTAAGGCCATACACAGTTTCTTCGTCACCGATGCCCCCGATCGATTCATCAAGGTTGGCCGCCGCTTCCTGGGCGAGAAAGTGGAGTCGGCGGTGCGCATCGAACGGTAAATGGTGTCGAGGCCGTGCTTAACAATGTTGTTGTAACCGGCGGTAGCAATCGTGTATTTTAATTGTATCGCTAGCGGGACACCAGTTTGAGAACATTTTGGGAGTCACATTTTTGTAATGTTGGGTCTAATTAAAAAGATCGTCGGAACTAAGAACGACCGCGAGGTCAAGCGTATCCGTCCGTATGTGGGTGAGATCAACGAACTGGAAGCCGAATTTCAAAAACTTGGCGACGCCGAGCTGCGCGATAAGACAGAGCAGTTTAAGAAGCGTGTTCGTGAGGCAACGGACCCATTGCGGAGCGCTCTCGAAGAGGTGCAGAGAGAGGCGCTCACTGCCGATACTGAGGAGCGCGAGGAACTAAAAAGCCGGGTTGAGGAGTCAGACAAAGAATTGCGCAAAGCGGAAGCTCAGGTTCTTGAAGAACTCTTACCGGAAGCCTTCGCGGCGGTTCGTGAAGCCTCCCGGCGTACCATCGGACTTAGGCATTTTGACGTTCAACTGATCGGTGGAGTGGTCCTACACGAAGGCAAAATCGCCGAGATGAAGACCGGCGAAGGCAAGACGTTGGTTGCGACTTTGCCGTTGTATCTAAACGCACTCACCGGCCGAGGGGTTCATCTGATTACGGTCAATGATTACTTGGCGCGCCGCGATGTTCAATGGATGGGGCCGATTTATCATAAGCTCGGCCTGTCGGTTGCCTCCATCGTTCATGAATCCAGCTATCTCTTTGATCCGAGCTATTTGACCAAGGATTACCGCTACCTCAATCTGCGCCCGATTACACGCCAAGAAGCTTATCGCGCAGATATCACCTACGGAACGAACAACGAGTTCGGGTTCGATTATTTGCGGGACAACATGAAATTCTCCTTGGAGGAATACGTCCAAAGAGAGCTCAACTTTGTTGTCGTCGATGAAGTGGACAATATTCTGATCGATGAGGCCAGAACCCCGCTGATTATTTCTGGCCCGGCGGAAGAGTCTACGGACAAGTACTATATCATCGACCGAATCATCCCCAAGCTGCAGCGAGGTGCCGTGATTCAAGGTGATCCATCGCAGGAGGATCGCGCCGCCATTGAGGCCAAGGGCGATTACACGGTGGATGAAAAGAGCCGCTCGGTGACCTTGACGGAAACCGGCGTTGCCAAAGTGGAACGTTTGTTGGGCGTGCACAATCTCTACGATCCTCGGCAGATTGACACGTTGCACCATGTGCAACAGGCGCTGAAGGCCCATGCCATTTTTAAGCGTGACGTTGATTACGTTGTGAAAGAAGGTGAAGTGATCATCGTTGATGAATTCACCGGTCGATTGATGCCTGGCCGACGCTGGTCCGACGGGTTGCACCAAGCGGTGGAAGCTAAAGAACGGGTGCACATTCGCGAAGAGAACCAAACGCTCGCGACGATCACGATCCAAAACTATTTCCGCATGTATAAGAAACTTGCGGGAATGACCGGAACCGCCGACACCGAAGCGACGGAGTTCAAAAAGATTTATAAACTCGACGTGGTCGTTATTCCGACCCATCGCAACATGATTCGCATTGATAATCCTGACGTAGTTTATCGAACGGAAAATGAAAAATTCGATGCGGTGGTTCAAGAAATCGAGGAGCGTCACCAAAAAGGTCAACCCATTTTGGTGGGTACCACCTCCGTGGCGAAGTCAGAGCGTCTCTCCCGCATGCTCAAGAAAAAAAGCGTTAAACATAATGTTCTCAATGCTGTAAACCATGAGGCGGAGGCGACTATCATTGCTCAGGCCGGTAGATTGGGCGCGGTCACGATTGCGACCAATATGGCCGGGCGTGGCACTGACATTTTGCTCGGTGGAAACCCGGACTTTTTGGCCCGCTCCGATATGGAAAACGAATGGATCAGCCGGGCCGCTAAACTGCCGGTTGGGGGAGCGGGACGGTACGAAGATGCGTTGAGGGAGCTGCGCGAGAAATACGATGAGGAAGTCCAAAAGGCTGAAAAGCGTTACCTGAAAGACGGCGAACTGTACAAGCAGCAGCGGAGCGACGCCCTTAAGCGTTCCACTGAAATTCAACGGCAGGTCAGAGACCTTTCGCCCTTCCGTGATAAGCGGGAACGATACGAAGACTTATCCGCTACGGAGCTGATCGAAGCGCTGCACGGGATGAGAGCCATTCCCGAAAGCTATTTGCAGGCGAAGCAAGATCTCGAGGCCTCTCTTCTGCAAGCCCGCGATGGAGACGGCGGGGATACCAACGAAGCTTTCGAAGAGGCACGGCAGGATTTCAGCGAATGCATCAATCGCTGGCAACAAAAAAACGGCGAGCGGCAAGAGTTACTTGAGACACTGGATGAAAAGCGGCGGAACTACGAGCAGCGGGCCAATGATTTCGAGTTCGACCGGGCTCTTTTAGTGCTGGGGCGGGGAGACTATGCCTCGCTGGTAGACGAGTATGGAAAGGTTCACCAGGCCTTCGAGGATGCGGAAGCGCGATGTGAAGAGATCCGGCAGCCTTACGAAATCGCAATTCAAGAGGCACAGCGAAATTACGAAACCAAGCGCCAGGAATACCTACGGGTGGTCGAGGAGATTCGCGAGCAGTTGGACAAAGCCCCCGACGAATATCGCCAGCGTTTCGATGAAGTGCTGGCGGGTTACAACCGAGTCTGCGCCGATGAACGGGAGCGAGTTATTGCCGCGGGCGGGCTCCATATTCTAGGCACGGAACGTCACGAGAGCCGACGAATCGATAATCAGTTGCGCGGAAGAGCAGGACGGCAGGGTGATCCAGGGTCGTCTCGGTTTTATTTGTCGCTAGAAGACGATTTGATGCGCATCTTCGGGGCCGATCGAATTCAAGGCATCATGAGCCGATTGGGGATGGAAGAAGGTGTTCCCATCGAGCATGGTCTCGTGACCCGAGCGATAGAAAACGCGCAGAAAAAGGTGGAGGCCCACAATTTCGATATTCGCAAGCATCTCTTGGAGTATGATGACGTCATGAATAGGCAGCGCGAGGTAATTTACAACCAGAGAAGGGAGGTGCTGAAGGGCGAGGACTTGAAGCAAGATGTGCTAACGATGGCTGATGACCTCGCCGATGAGATCCTGGCGCGGTACGGCGACAAGGAGTTGCACCCTTCGGATTGGGATCTGCCGGGTTTGCGTGAAGGGCTGCACCACCAATACAACCTGCGGGTCGATTTCAAAGCAGAGGAACTGGATAATGTGACGGTGGACGGGCTGTCGGAAATGGCGATCCAAAAAGTCACCGAAGCCTATGAGGACAAAGAGACGCGATTCGGGGCGCCCATGTTGAGGCAACTGGAGAAAATCATCATGCTCCAGACCATCGATAGCTTGTGGAAGGATCATCTTCTCAATATGGACCATCTCAAAGAAGGGATAGGGTTGCGTGGCTACGGGCAAAAGAACCCCCTTCAAGAGTACCAGAAGGAGGGCTTCGAGATGTTTGAAGAGATGATTCACCGTATCCAGGAAGACGTCGTGCAGAAACTCTTTACCGTAGAAATCGCCAGAGAGAGTGTCGCCCAAGAGGTGGAAATGCAGCAGCCACGTCCTCAACGGATGGTACTAAGTCGCGGTAATGAGAGCGTCCAATCGGTTCCCGTTTCGCAGGCGAGACGGCAAGGCGAGAAAGTAGGGAGAAACGATCCTTGCCCGTGCGGCAGTGGTAAGAAATACAAGCGGTGCTGCGGTAAGTGAGTGCCCATCCCTGACACGCTATAGCAACTGGAGATGGGCTAACGATCAATATCCCGGGTTCAATAATTCAGAGGATGCTTCGCTTCAGTGCGTTGCTGGATGTGCCGCTATGCTCTCGTGTTCGTCTTCGTGGTTAGCGGCCGATGTCACGTTGTTTCCTGCTCCGAGCTTAATTATCTTATCTTTAAATTGTTGCAGATCCTTTGTAGCGTTTCTCGTGTCAACGACCAATTTGGAGGCAGCTATGATTCTTCGAAAATCATAGGCGCTATGATCCGTGAGAATGATGATGCAATCCTGACTTTCGATGTTGGCCGATGTTAACTCCACCGATTTCAAATTGTTACCATTCAATCTTAACGTGGCAACGAAAGGATCGTTGTAGGATAGGATAGCGCCCTTCTCGATTAGCATTCGCATCACGTCGAGCGCGGGAGATTCCCGGCAATCGCTGACATTTTTCTTGTAAGCGACGCCAAGAATCAAAACCTTCGATCCCCGAATACTTTTTGAAAAACGGTTAAGCCCCTCGCCAACTAGGCTCGTGACCACGGAAGGCATCATGCCGTTGATTTCGGCTGCCAAACCGATAAATCGAGCCTGAAAATTCAGTGCCTTGAGCTTCCAAGCGAG
>JAHKKJ010000269.1 GCA_020027655.1 Deltaproteobacteria bacterium
TTCTCTGGAGGCTACATGGCGACGAACAAAATCATCGACAGCTTAGTGGAATATATGCTCGCCGCGAGGCAGGCGAAATTGCCGGCGGAAGTCGTGCAAAAAGGGAAAAGCCACACTCTCGATTCCCTGGCTGCTATTGTCTCGGGTTCCCGTTTGAAGCCCGGGCAGCTCGGGCTTCAACACGCGCGTGAACAAGGAGGCAAGGAAGAATGCAGCGTATTGGGATCAAACTTAAAGACCACGCCCATTGTTGCCGCCTTTGCCAACGGCATGTCGGGCCATGCCGATGAGACTGATGACTCGAACAGTCAATTGCATCCCGGCTGCGCCATTGTTCCCGCCGCATTGGCGATGGCCGAATCGCAAAACAGCAACGGCGATGCCTTACTCAGGGCAGTGATCCTCGGCTACGATATCGGTTTCCGGTTTCATCAGGCCTTCGAGCCTAGATCGACCAGCTTCGGCGCGACGTTCGGCGCATCCGCCGCCGCCGGTGCGCTGGCCGAACTCAACACCTTGCAACTCTGTTATCTGATTTCTTATGCGGCCCAGCAAGCTTCAGGTTCGAGGGCCTGGGTGGGAGACGACGATCACATCGAAAAAGCTTTCGACTACGCGGGCATGCCCGCGCGCAACGCAGTAACGGCTGCGCTCTTGATCAAATCCGGTTTCACGGGAAATCGCGACGTGCTGCAAGGCGATCAGGGTATTATCAAGACTTACGCGCCGTGTGATCCCAAGAAATTTCTTGCAGAGCTTGGGCAGCGCTTCACGATTACGAGTTGCTTGGTCAAAAAATATCCGGTGGGCTCGCCGATGATGGAAACCGTCGACGCGACGCTGGCGTTGATTTCCAAGCAGCCGATCCGAGCGGAGGACGTCGAAAGAATCATCGTGCGTATTCCGGCGAGCGGCGCGCGCACGGTTAACAATCGACACATGCCTGACGTGAATGTTCAGTATATGGTCTCAGCAATTTTGGTCGACGGTAAGCTCACTTTCGAATCGGCGCATGATTACGACCGGTTTAAGAACCCGAGCGTGCTGGCCTTGAAGGAGAAAGTACAACTGATCGGCGACGAGGAGATGGAGCGCTCGGGGAAGCGCTTCCAGGGACTCGTTGAAATCACATTGAAGGACGGCAGGACTCTGCGCGAGCATGTGATCAACTGCCGTGGGCGGCCGGAAAATCCCATGGGCCCCGAAGAGGTGGAGAAAAAAGCGGCCTGGCTGATGGAAGCAGTGCTGGGCAAGAAAAATGTGGATCAGATCATCGACTCGATCCGGCGCATCGAGACCGTGCCCAGCATTCGCGACCTTACTCCTTTGTTAACTGTGCCGTGAAGTTCGTTGAATAATTTTTGCATCATTTGGGCAACAAATCTCCCCTTCCCCCTCTTTTACAAAGAAGGGTTAAAGTAGCAACGAAAAAAATTCTCCCTTTCTGAAAGACTAAATCTTCCCCTTGTTAGAGGCTGTGTCGCAATGGGCTGTTCAGCTATCGATCCACGCAAATCTCCCCTGGCCCCTCTTTTTCAAAGAGGGGTACTGCTATGGGATTGTGAGGAATTAAAAACTAGGTGTAAGAAATTCCCCCTTTTTCAAAGGGGGATAAAGGGGGATTTTTCAAGCATCCTGATGGCAGGTCGTTTGTCGAAACGATGAACTCGATTACGACACAGTCTCTTAAGGGGGAGACAAAGAGGGGGTCAGCGATTCTGTCACCGGCAGCATGGCTGTTAGTCACGTTTCTCTCTGCGTCCTTGTTTGCGGGCGGGCCACCGGTTCGCACCAACGCTTGGCAGCAAACCGACTGTAACGTCTTCCAGATCAAGACCGAGGGGCGCGACGTGGAGTGCGGCTTTATCACTGTGCCGCGCCGGCACGCGGAGCCTAACGGGCCTGCCATTCGGCTGGCCACAGTGATTGTTAAGAGTGACGCGGAGAAGCGTGTACCGGAACCCCTGTTCATCGCCCAGGGCGGCCCTGGCGGTTCGTCGATCAAGAGCTTTGCACAACTGCTCGTGTCCTTCCCGGAGCTGCGTCCGGCTAAGAACCGCGACCTTGTTGTGTGGGACCAGCGGGGCACGTTCTTTTCCCGGCCGGCGCTCCTTTGTCCCGAGGTGTCCAAGGCTGAGCTCGAAGCGGTGACAGACACAAAAAACCGTTCCGAAACAGAGAAGGACGAGATGGAGCGAGCTGCGTATCGCGTCTGCGGCGAACGCCTGGCACGGGAGACAAGCGATCTGTCTGCTTTTAACACCGTGGAGAACGCTAATGATGTGGAGGCCATCCGTAACGCTCTCGGGTACGGCATGATCACGTTTTACGGCGCGTCCTACGGGACAGAGCTTGGCCAATACTTAATGCGCCAACATCCCGCGAATCTGCGAGCGGTGGTGCTCGACGCAGTGGTCCCGACGCAGTTCAACCTGGTGACCCAAGTCAGTTCGGCAAAGCAGCGAATCGCCCAGAAATACTTCCAGGGTTGCGAGCGGGAGGCCGCGTGCAGGGAAGCTTACCCCGATCTGGCCAAACGTTTACTTACGTTACTCGACCGACTCGACCGACAGCCGGTAAAACTGCCGATGCGCGACCCGAATAGTCCGGCGAGAACGCTTACCGTAAAACTTACCGGCGAGACTCTCGCGGACGCGCTCTATCAAGGCCTTTACATTCGCGATATCAGGCCGCTCATTCCGTATATCATCGACCGCGCTGACCATGGTGATTTCACCTTTATTTCAGGTCTCTTATTGCCGCTGCAGCTCGGCAACGACGACCACGCGATCGGGATGTACACCACGGTCATATGCGCCGAACGGGGTGATTCCAATCCCAGTGCGATTCGGGTGTCGGGTTTCAACCCCCGTCTGGTGCGAACCGAGTTGAAAGATGCGCAGGAGCTGATCGCACTCTGCAAAAATTGGAACATTGAGCTTCTGCCTCGCGACGTCCTCGAACCGGTGAGGAGCGATGTGCCAACCTTGCTTCTGTCCGGCGACTTCGATCCGATCACGCCCCCGGCCTTCGCGGCGCAAGTCGCCGCCGGTCTCAGACGTGCTACCCTCGTGACCTTTCCGCGCGGGGCCCACGGACAAGCGTTCGAGAGCCCATGCGCTAATGAGATTATCGAGACCTTCCTCAACAACCCGACGGCGAGCTTGAATACAAGCTGTGCGGCTACGGCGCCGTCAAATTTTGTCGTTCCCAGCGATCTCATCGTACTGCCCCAATTGCGCACGGCGATTGCGGAAGGGACACAACGAGGCCTGATGAGTTATGCGTTTCGCTTCATCATGATCGCTGCCGGCCTCGCAGTCTTGCTTACAGCGATCCCAGTCTATGCCGTCGTCGAGGTCATTGCGTGCCTGCGGGGTCGGCGCCCATTGGCCGCGGCAACCTTCGGCGCGCGGCTGAGCGCCGCGGCGCCGTGGCTGCCGGTGCTAACCCTCTTGCTCTTCGCAGGGTTTTTCGTGGTCTTCGCCGGTCAGCTGTTTGCAACGCTCAACGAGAACCCGTTTCTCGCTTTTGTCGGCACTGTTCCGAGCTCCATACGTTGGGTGTTTGCCATCGCTTGGCTTGGCGTCGTGGTTACCGTGTTGATGGGCACGGCCACGCTGGTTCTGTGGAAGCAGCGGCAGCGCACCTTGGTGGGACGGATCTATTACAGCTTTCTGTTTCTCGCCGGGCTGGTGGCGACACTGGGACTCTGGCAGGCGGGCTTGCTAAGCGCGTTGTTCGACTGAGCTGGCCCTCTAAAATGATCAGTCATAAGTCTAACGCGCAGGATTCAGGTTGAAATCAGTTCCCGTGTGTGAAACTAATTTAAATGTCTGCCCGCATCTACTCGCCAAGGAGCTCATATGTTGCTGTTAAAAGATGACGACGTACAAAAGGTTTTGACTATGCCCATGACTCTGGAGGCTCTCGACGAGACGCAGAAAGAGATCGTCAGGGGTAACGCGTCCACCATGGGGCGCATCGATGTCTATCTGCCCTGTGAGAGACCGGAGAGTTACTACCGTTGGGCGCTCATGACCGGAGGGGCGAAGCGAGACGGAGTTGTCGTGGCGCGGATGCTTTCGGACATCGTCAGCTGGCCTGGAGAGAAAGGCAATCAACGGGAAAACAAACACTGCATTCAGCCCGGCACCTACTTCGGTATGCTGATCATGTTCAGCGCGCGCGACGGGATGCCGATCGCTTTTATCAACGATGGCTTTCTCCAGCATATGCGCGTCGCAGGAGGCGCTGGCTTGGGGGTGAAATATCTCGCGCGCCCGGATAGTCACGTGCTGGGCATGATCGGTTCCGGCGGCATGGCGCGGACCTATCTCGAAGCCTTTGCGGCGGTGCGGCAGATCACCAAGGTTAAAGTCTATAGTCCCAGCCAGGCCAACGCCAAAGTCTATGCTAAGGAGATGAGTGAAAGATTCAACATCGAAGTCATTCCGGTGGGCTCCGCGCGTGAAGCTGTAAAGGATGTGGACATCGTATCATGCTGCACCTCGTCCATCGATCCAGTGTTTAAGACGGCTTGGCTTGAGCCGGGAATGCACGTAACTGATGTGACGTGGGATGAGACCGAGCCGGGCTTTGCCAACGTCGTTGATGTGGCTATCAAAATGGGCGAAAGCACGCCGCATATCGAGAATCCTCCAGAGGGGGCCTTCTACGCCGCCCACGGGTTTTTGGGTTACGTTGCCGGCCAGCCGGAAGAAAAGAGTATCATCCCAAAGCGCCCACCGCGCGAAGAGATTCTCAATATGCCGAGCCTCGCGGACCTGATCAGTGGATATGTCAAAGGCCGAATCAGGGACCAGCAGACCTCTTGGTTTCTGAATCTCGGCGTGATGGGTGTTCAGTTCGCCGCAGTCTGTACGGCTGTTTACAACGAAGCAAAGAAAAAGGGCATCGGCAGGGAGATCCCCACCGAATGGTTTACCCAATCGATTAGGGATTGACCGCACCATTAGGCGGCCCGGGCCAACAAAGCAAGGAGGATATCCTTATGGCTAGGGAAGTTTTCGATACTGACGGGCACATTTTTGAAAGAGACGAGATTATGTTCGACTATCTGGAGCCTCCCTACCGGGGGCGAAAAGAGGTTCTGCTATATCCGTTTTTTCCTCCGCCGGATGGTTTTCACCGCATGGCTCGGCGCATCGTCGACAAAAGACCCTACGTTGTGGGCGAAGATGATCCAAAAACGTGGGCAGAGGTCTTGGACCGAGAGGGAATCGATCGCACGGTGATTTATCCCACCGCAGCTTTGGGAGTTGGATACATTCAGGATCCCGAGTGGGCCGTGGTCGCTTGCCGCGCTTACAACGACATGATGGCCGACCGCTATATCAAATTCGATCGTCGACTTGGAGCCGTCGCGGTATTGCCGATTCAAGATATCGAGGAATCGGCAAAAGAGCTTCGTCGAGCAGTAAAGGATCTACACATGGCTGGTGGCGTCCTGGCCCCTGCAGGTTTTCCGAAACCGCTGGGCGACGTCTACTTCGATCCCTTATATCGAGAGGCGGAGAAGCTCGGTTGTCCTCTGGCCATCCATGGCGCACCCTCCAAGGGTTTGGGATTCGACTTTTTCCAAAGCCTTATCGAGGCCCGCACATTGTCCCATCCTTTTTTGCAGATGATCCAACTCACGAGCATTGTCCTGGAGGGTGTTCTGGAGCGTTTTCCCAAACTCACATTGGCGGCTCTGGAGGCGGGCTGTCAATGGATTCCTTTTCTGATGGACCGTATGGATATGGAGTT
>JAHKKJ010000270.1 GCA_020027655.1 Deltaproteobacteria bacterium
TCTCGGTTTCACGACGACCCGAGATCTTGGCGGCGATTCTACGAGGGTTCTTCTGAAGCCAATCTGGAGAAGGGTGGTGGTACAGGAGTTGCGACATGTCCCTCGCACGGAATACGAGCAGCGACCACAAGGGCGAGGCTTTTGAGCCGCGGAAGTGGCCGTTCACGACAAACAGAAAGGGAAGAAAAACGTGGAACACAAGAGGAAGAGAAGAACAAAGGCCTTGCTAGCTTTGGGAGTCTTGATTTTGTTGTTTCCGTTTTCTTCCAGAGCTGCAACAAGCGATGATTTCATTCGCGGTTATGCCGCTGCCGTACTGGAGAGAGAATTTCAAATCAAAGATTATTTCCTCGAGGTTTCTGACCAGACCGTCAGAGTCACCTCCGCAGAATTGAAAGGCGTGGACACTGAAAAAGTAATCGCAGCCCTGTTTGCCGTTCAAGGAGTGAAGAAAGTTGAAATCTTGGATGCCCAAGGCGTCGCGATCTCTGCATCGACGACACCGCCCCAGCCGGCATCAATCGCTCCTACACAAGAAAAATCCGGCAGGCCCGAATATGAGCTGGGGTTTCTGCCTGGGGGTAATCTGTTTGAGCCGTTGATCGCTGACCCGCGCTGGCCGCATTTTTCGGTTGCTTACCAGAATTACTTGGGAGATCAGGAATTGAACAACGTAGCCTCTGTTACCTTTGGTGAATCCATCGCTCTCTATCGTAACCGTGCTCCCTTCGGCGGGCTGTGGGAAGTCGGATTTCAAGCAGGGGTTTTTTCGATTTTTGACCTGGATGGTCCATCCTTTGATTTGATCAATACCGATTTTGCCGGCGGGATCACGGCTAGTTATAGAGTAAAAGCTTTCTCGACGTTTTTTCGAATCTTTCATCAAAGTTCTCACTTGGGTGACGAATTCCTTTTGCGCAATCCCATCAATCGGTTGAATCTCAGCTTCGAAGGCGCTGACCTCAAGTTGTCCTACAGATTCTTCGATTGGCTGCGACTGTATGCCGGCGGCACCTACCTGTTTGATCGAGATCCATCAAGTCTGAAACCCTGGGTCGGACAAGCTGGTATTGAGCTGCAAAGCCCTTGGAGATTCTGGGGCGACTCGACCCGGCTTATCGCCGCCGCGGACCTTCAACACTTGCAGGAGCACAATTGGAGCACGGAAATTTCGGTCCGCAGCGGCGTTCAATTTGAACGGCCGCAAAACTTCATGCGGAAGATTCAGTTATTGCTCGAATACTACAATGGCCATTCTCCCAATGGGCAGTTTTTTGACAGAAAGATCGAATACATCGGAACCGGCATTCATTTGCATTTTTAGCGTGATATCTCTGCAAAAAAAGTCGCTGCACAGAAAAGTCCACAAACACGAGAATGTTTCTCCGGCTCGCTCTTTTGTGTGCTGCTAGACAAAGGATCGGGAGCCTTCAAGTCCAGAGGTGATACTTAGTTGGCAGGTTGCTGGAAAACTCTGCTAGCGGGTATTGGCGTAGTAGTCCACCCGGCGCTCTAGAAAGGCGACGGACTCGGAGACCGCGAAGGCAAACATGAAGACGATGATCACGAGCGCCCAAAACTCTTCCATGAGAAAGTGTTGCGAATAGAGTTCGAAGAGCTCTCCTACCCCGAGGATTGCGATCAAGAGCTGACCGATCACCACTCCCTTTACGCCGCGGATTGCGCCCAAACGCACGCCGGCAAGAATCTCCGGCAGCGCGCAGAGGAAGAGTATCTTCGTGTAAACTTGGTACGGCCGCGCACCAAAGCAGCGCGCCATTTCGACAAGCGATCGGTCCGCCTGTTTTATGCCGATCTCTGTGTCCAGGATAATGACGAAAACGGCGAAGAGAAAAACCGTGATCACCACGGTGGTCTCGCCGATGCCAATGACCGCCATCAGAACCGGCACCAGCGCCGAAATTGGCGCGCTGATAAAAATATTGACCCACATGCCGAGGATCTTCCCCAAGCTTGCCACTCGCGCCATCACCACCCCGAGGGGGATTCCGATTGCCAGCGCAAGGGCCATGCCGACGATAAAGGATCGTAAAGAGATCGAAACCGCCGCGCTGAACTTCGCAGTGGGCAGGATCGTGATCCCCGCCGCCAGCACCCCCGAAATAGGCGGGATGATCGTGGAGAGCTTCGCCTGGCCGATCAGTTCCCAAACGATGAACCAGATGGCCAGCGAAAAAAGGATCGGGACTTTCTTGCCGAACAAGGTCATATGAGGTAACCGTCTGACCCGAGCGGGTCCAAATTGCAAGCCAGACGAGACCCGAAGGAGGAGCTGGCCGGAAGCGTACTCGGTTCTGTACGCTGAGGACCGGCGACGACTGAGAACGAAGTATGGCGAAGCAAGTTGGGCCCGCTCAAATGTATTGCTTTAGGATTTGCCATATCTCGTCCACAACGTCCAGGTAGTTCTTGTCACGCCTGATCTCGTCCGGGTCCCTTCCTCCTCGGTCGATATTCGGGTGGATGATCTTCGATACCGTCCCCGGGCGCGGTGATAGAAGCACGATCTGGTCCGAAAGATAGGCCGCTTCCTCAATGCTGTGGGTGACGAAGATGACGGTCTTTTGCTTGTGTCGCAGCAGCTCGAGCAGCTCTTCTTGAAACTTTCGCCGCGTCTGTTCATCCACCGAAGAAAAGGGCTCATCCATCAGGATAATATCGGCGTCCACGGCCAGGGCGCGAGCAAGCCCGACCCGTTGGCGCATGCCGCCCGAGAGCTGGTGCGGGTAACTCGACTCAAAACTTGAAAGGCCGACCTCGGCAATCTGTTTGCGGGCAACTTCGAAGCGCTGTTCCTTCGGAGTGCCACGCAACTCCAGGCCAAAGGCGACGTTGCGCAAGACATTAGCCCAGGGCAGTAACGCGAAGTCCTGGAAAACGAAAGCGCGCTCGGGCCCAGGACCGTCTACCTTTTTTCCTTTTACCCAGACCTCGCCGCTGCTGGGCGGTATCAGTCCGGCAATGATTTTAAGGAGCGTTGTCTTACCGCACCCGCTGGGGCCCAAAAGCGTGCTGAGCCTGCCGCGGGGAAGCCCCAGGCTGACACCCGTCAGCGCCTCAACACCGCCGTCGTAAGTCTTGCCGACCTCTTTCACCTCCACGATTGCGTCAGCGGACATCTTCAACTCCCTCGTATCTCGGGCGGGAAGAGCTTTCGCTCCAGCCGCTCGAGCGCATGGATCGTCAATGCCGCGAGCACGATAATCGAGGCGATCGCTGCGAACATCTCCGGGTAATCGGCCACCGAGCTGTGGTAAGTGATGAGGTCACCAATCCCCGTGGGCGTGATCAAAAGCTCAGCGATCACGATGCCGATAAATCCCATGGCCAGGCCGAGTCTCAGTCCGGCAAATATTAAAGCAGCCGCGTGCGGAAGAATGATCTTTATCACTTCCTGACGTCTTGTCCCCAAAAATACGCGACACATCTGGATCAGTGAAGGGTTGGTATTGCGGATCCCCTTGTAGGAATTCATTACAATCACCGGCGCCGCCAACACGACCACCGCCAACACCTTGGAAGTGAGACCAATCCCGTACATATAAGTGATCAGCGGAATCATCGCCGCCATCGGCGCTGCCTGAAGGACGATGAAGATGGGCAGACTGAACCACTCGATGGCACGGGACAGTCCCATGCCGATGCCGAAGCCGATCCCTGCGATGCTGCAGAGAAAAATACCGATGACTAGCGGTTGGAGCGTAGAGAGATAGGCTTTAGGCAGACTGCCGTCGGCGATCATGCGGAGCAGCGCCATGAACGTCTTACTGAATGGCGGGAAGGCGAAGCTGATCGGCCAGCGGCCCGCAACCTCCCAGAGGCCGAAGAAGAGAGCGAAGGAGAGCAGTTGCCAGACGACAGGACTTGCGATGCGGCTTCTTTGCTCCACGGTGTCAGTTCCCAGAACGCCGCTGAAAAAGGTTCATCTGCTTGATCAGACTTTGTGAAAACGTGTCGTTCGCCCTTCGACTGAGCTCAGGACGAACGGTAAGTAATTGATTCAAATGTGTCGTACCCCGTTCGTGGTGAGCCAGTCGAACCATGGACGGGGTTTTCACACAGTCTGTGGTTGCGCTCGATCGCACCGGCTTCAACGTGCCACAATTGGCGCACTGGAGCGATGAAGCGATGGAGTAATGCCTTTAAACCTAACCAAACATATTTGAAATTTATGAACCCTTTCGGAACAATGCAATCGAAAACACCTATGACTCACGCAAAGACGCAAAGGCGCCAAGGTTCGGAGAAATAAGTAAATGTCTTACTTTGCGTGCTTGGCGTCTTGGCGCGATAAATTTTCTTAAACTCATTCTCCAGCGTTTTTTTTACTTCACATTGGCAAGCGCGCCCTTAAGTGGAGCCAGATACCAGAAGTCATCCATCTTGACGTTCTCGCCCTTGATCGCGCCGGAGAGACCGTAAAATTCCAGGTCATTTTTTGCCGCGCTTTCACCGCCGCCGTCGTTCGGGAAGACGCCGTTTTGGACAGCCTCCTGGTAGAAGGGCAGAATCTCGTCTTCCATTTTCGCGGGAAGGTCTTTCAACAATCCGAGTTTCTTGCGCTCTTCAAGAACCCACTTCGGGTTTGCGTTAATCGCTCGATTCACCTTGATGAGCTCTTCCAGAAAAATCCGGATGCCGGCTTGGTTCTTGTCCAGAAACTCTCTTGTAGCAAAGAGCGCCTCGTCGCTTGCCTTCAAGTTGCCGAGCGGCAGGATAATGAACTTGTCCGGGGCATCCTTCATGACCATATTTTTGTTGGACGCGTCCAAGATTGTGGCCTTGATGTTGCCCTTCAAGAGAGCCAAAGCACGCACCTGAGACCCCGGAACGTAACTCACGTTCTTGTACTTGATCCCGTGCTCCTTGGCGGCGAGGATCATGATCGCCTCGGTTCCTGAACCGCGCCCTTGCACGGCGATCTCCTGGCCGTCCAAGTCCTTCCAGCTCTTGTAGCTCTCCTTGTTCACGACCGGGAAAAACTGTAGCGCGCTCAACTGGTAGAAGAATCGGATCGGCACATTCACTTTCTGAATCGCCGCATAGGGCGTCCCCTGGCCGACATCGGCCTGACCGTTGATCACGGCCTGGGTCGCAACTTCCTCGCTCTTGAAGGCCGTGACTTCGACGTCGACGCCGCGCGCTTTGGACTGCTCCACGGCGATCAAAAGCGGCAGCTCGTCGATTGAAATGACGTCCCCCAATGCGTACCTGATCTTCATCCTGCCCTGCGCTCCCGTGTCGCTCGCCAGCCCGCTGATGACGACGGCGATGATCACAAGACTGACAACAGACAATATCCTTTGAATCATATGCCACCTCCAGCCTTAAAATTGGGACTCGCGCGTGAGTATCGCAAACTCCGGCCAGGTGTCAAGCCGTTTTCTACCTAGAGGCGGAGGCGTGGACTCATCATTGCGTTGACATGTCGTGGTTTGCTGACTTATGGTGGGGCCGATTTTTCTAACTTCGCTGAGGAAATAGAGAAAAAAGCGGTCGGAGGCACCATGGAATTTGGCGCGCACTATTTGCCCACCTATGTGCCGGAGCTTGACGGGCCGGTGACTGAATTCTACCGGCGGATATTCGATCAAATAGAGGTGTTGGAGAGACTCGGATTCAACCGTGTTTGGGTGACCGAACATCACTTCGGCGATTATGGAGGTTCGTTACCGCACCCGCCGACTTTCTTGTCAGCGGTCGCTTGCAAGACTACCCGCATTCGTTT
>JAHKKJ010000271.1 GCA_020027655.1 Deltaproteobacteria bacterium
ACCGATAAGGCCCAGATCAGGAAGCCCCAACAGACTGCCGCAGGTCACATTGCCCAGCAGCTTGACCGCGGTAAAGCCCACAGTCTCGGCCAGCCGCGCGGTCAGACAGTCATATACACCTGGGGTTACGATGATCTCATCACCCTTCAACAATTCTCTAAGCTTTGTCGTTGATTTCATTCGCTCCTCCATCGATTCGAATTTTCTATGATCGCATGTTGAATAAGCTACCCGGCAGGAAGCCGCGGAGTATCAAATTTGTCTAAGAACGACGGTTGTCACCCCCGAATGTTTTTATCGGGCGTCCAGTCAAAGATTCGTCTGGGTTCCCGCTAAAAGCATGCGGGAATGACGGACTAGAGGTCTGGGAATACGCCTTACTCAGCAAGCTACGGGGAATCCAAACCCCTGAGATTGAATATCTTTGACAATCCTTCGCGCCAAGTTTTTGCTGTCCTCATGTGCCCTCTCTATTATTTGCGAGGGAGGATTTAAGGTACGGAATCAAGCCGCCCTTCTCCAGAATAGCGATGGCGTGATCTGAAAAAGGTGCAAACGTTCGTGAAGCGCCGTTCGCAAGATTCCGCACCCTGCCCGATTCCAGGTCCACCTCCAGCTCGTGTCCCTCTTCGACGATGCTGGAGACCCCCGGGCACTCGATCGCCGGCAAGCCGAGATTGATCAGAGTACGCAGATAGATATTCGATATCGACTCCGCGAGTATGGCGGCGATGCCGGCGTCGCGCAGCGATCTGGGCGCATCCTCCGAGCTCGAGCCCATGCCGAAATTGATCCCCGCAACGATGACGTCCCCGGGCTGAACCTTTGTGTGAAACTCCGGATCAATGCCGGCCATAACGCCCTTGATGTTTCCAGAGTCGATACAATCGCCGAATTTCCAAACTTTGCCTTTAAAGTTTTTTTTCATATTGGCAAAAACTCCCGGGGGTCGACAATTTCACCGGCCAGAGCGCTCGCGGCGACAGTCGCCGGGCTACCCAAGAAAATCTGCGCATCGCGGTGACCCATCCGACCCGGAAAATTGCGGTTGCCCGAAGAAATACAGACTTCACCGGTCGCGAGCGAAGGACGGGTGCAGATGCCGCATTCCGATGCCGTGAGCAGCGCTTTAGATTTCTCGAATATTTCTAGCAGTCCCTCCTCCCGGGCTTGGAAATAGGCCCCGTAGGAGGCAGGTGTGACAATCATGCGCACGCCCGGATGCACCGTTTTGCCTTTGAGGATCTTGGCAGCCACACGGAGATCTTCGATCCGCGAGTTGGAGCAAGTTCCGATAAAAGCCTGATTGATCTTGGTGCCGACAAACTCGTGGACTGGCTGGCCATTCGAAGGCACACCGGGGGCGGCAACGAAAGGCTCCATATCGGTAAGGTCGAAGCGAAGGCGCGACTCATATTCAGCGTCCGGATCGCTCTCGACGGGCGTGAACGTCGCGGTGCTCACTTGTTTCACGTATTCAATCGCTCGCTCATCCGGCGGGAACACGGCGTTCAGCGCCAGGCTTTCAACCGCCATATTGCACATCGACAGGCGACTTTCGATGCTAATGTCGTCCACCGCGCTGCCGCCGTACTCGATGGTTTTATTAACTGCGCCGTTGGCGCCGAATTCGGCCATGATCCGCAGCACGATGTCCTTTCCCCAAATCCAGGACGGGCGCTTGCCTGCGAGCTCGATGTAAATAGCCGGCGGAACTTTCAACCAGATTTTCCCCGTGGCCAGCACTCCGACGGTTTCGGTAAAACCGATGCCGGTGGCAAAACAACCTAGCGCTCCGTAGGTGCAGGAATGGGAGTCGGCGCCGACAATGAACTCGCCGGGCCTGACATGGCCTTTTTCCACCATGACATTGTGACCGATACCGCCCTGGTAGCCTTCATAAATAGTGGCCCCATGCTCCTGGGAAAATTGCTTCGCGCTTTCCTGGCCTTCCGCCCGTCTCGTGCTCCGCGCCGGTTGCTCATCGAAATTGATAATGACCTTATCGGGATCCCACGCCTTGTGGATCCCCATTTCCTTGAGAATTTCTTTAAACAACCCGTACAGGCCTTTCGGGTCTTCCGCTTTCGAAAAACGCAAGTCCTTGATGTAGAGCTTATCGATCTTGCCGTCGATCATGTCTCCCGGACCGACGCGATCCCTACCGGCGGCCCGCGCGCAGATCTTTTCAGTGATCGTCATTCCCATAAACTCACCTCATTGGTTTAGCATGCTGCGATTGTCGGTAGTGAAATCGTCCGCGATGCCGGTTAGGCGCTTACTCTCCGAAGTGTGAGAATTTATCTACGCAGAGAACTGATTTTCTGTCAACCGGAGAAACGAAACGGTTCATTCGAATAATCAAATAATGCTCTTGTAATCATGCTAAAAACTTTGCTAGGAGTCGTAAATCACGAACCGACTATATTCAACGTGACAATCCAATCCAACTATCGGCTTGAAAAGGGGCTCATTTATGAATGCTCAAAAGAGCACATTGAAAACGGTCGCGCTATTATCTGGCGCACTCCTTTGGCTGTCACCGACTCATGCGTTGTCGCAGAGCAATTTTTATGAAGGTAAGACCGTCACCTTGATCGCGACCACATCGGCAGGCGGAACCGGGGATCTCCGGGTAAAGGCGGTGCAGCCTTTTTTGAAGAAGCATATTCCGGGAAACCCGACGGTCGTGATCCAGTACATCGACGGCGGCGGCGGCCGTAAGGGAGCGAATCATCTATATAGCAACGTTCGTCCGGATGGCCTAACCATAGGGGCAGCCAGCGGAGCGATCATCGCTCTGGCCGTCATGGGTGAAACGGGCATTTCGTACGATATCGATAAGTTTATTTATCTCGGCTCACCCGAAAGCGAAAACCACTATGTCATTTATACGCGCAGGGAACTTGGGCTCGATAATCTGGAAAAACTCGCATCCAAGCCCGGGATTAGGATTGGCGCCCAGACTATCGGGCATGTTTCCTATGTAGCCGGAAGACTATTCGCTTACTTTCTAAATATGAAGGAGCCGAACTTCATTGCCGGTTACACCGCCCAGGAATTGGACGCCTCCCTAGTCCAGGGCGAACTCGATGCCAGGGCCAATAATGCCAGCTCCGTGTTGCGGCGAAATCCCGACTGGTTGGATAAGGGAGTGATGAACTTCCATGCGATCTTGGAGGTTCCCCTGGGGGATAAGCATCCGCGGCTCGGGCACCTTCCGGAAATCGGTAGTTTCGCCAAGTCCGAAAAGGACAAGAAACTGATTACCCTTTGGCGCTCCTTCCGAGCAGTGGGCTCGCCTTATGTACTGCCCCCCGGCACACCCAAAGATAGGGTGGCGATCCTTGAGGCGGCAATGCAAAAAACCTTCAAAGATCCTGAGTTTTCTCCTTACTTTAAGAAACTCGTAAGCGACGATGCGTCGCCAATGGGAGCCGCGGAATTGAGGAAATTGATCGCGGAGACGCCGCGCGACCCCGAGACCATAGATACGCTCAAAAAATTTGCCGGACCAGGTCCACTGCCGCCGCGTTGAAGCGCTTTGCCCTCTAAAGGGGAGATGGAGAATCAGCCTGATGTCCCTTTGCCTCCTAAAGAGGGGGTCGCGTTAAACCTATCGATACCAAAGCTACTGATATCGATCTTACTCTTTCCCTCGACAACCAGTTCTGCAAGAACTTCGCCGACGGCAGCCGAGTGTTTAAATCCATGGCCGGAACACGGAGAAGCAATCAGGACCTGCGGCTGTTCGGGATAGAAATCAATGACAAAGTTGGAATCCGGAGTCGTAGTATAGAGACATGACGCCGCCTCGTCACAGGCATTTGTAATATCAGGCAGCCGACCCAGCACATAGTTCTCATACATCGCATTCTTTTCTGCTGCCGTAATTTCTCGATCTACTTGCTCCGGAGTCGTTACCTTGACGTACTGCTCGTCCGCCATCTTAATTGTTTTGCCGTCTAGACTCGGAAATCCATAAAAGACATTGTTTTCTCTGTTCCCAAAAACCCAAATAAAAATTGGAAACTTTCCACGCAAAAATTGGTTTTGCAGATCATCGCGAATCCTAAACCAGAACATCACTTGCCGATAAACCTTGAAGTGTTGGGCATGGGACGGCTTAAGAAACTGCGGCACCCAGGAACCCGCAGCGATAATAAGTTTGTCCGCACCGTAAACCGCTCGATCAGTCTTGACTAAGACTCCTCTATTTAAACCATCCGGATTGATAGCAAGCACCTTTTCATGAGTCTGGAGATTTGCTCCATGCCTTTTGGCAAGGTGAAGCTGTGCTTCAACACATGACTCGGGTCGCAGATATCCGGTTTCGTATTCGAAATATCCCCACTCATTCGTAACGGCAAATTGGGGGTAGCGTTGTCTGATATCCCGCGGCTCCAGAATTTCGTGGCGAATGTTGAATCGTTTTGCGCACTGAGTGCTCTGCGCTAAAAAATGGCGGCGACCATGCATCATAGAGTTACTTTGCTGACTTTCTAAAATCAGACCTCCCGTGATGACCAGCAACTCTTTCCCCGCCTCGCGCTCGATTTCACGCCATAGTTCATACGACCGAAGCGCTAGGGGAACATATTCTTCGCCCTCCCCGATCGCTTGTCGAATAATGCGAGTCTCGCCATGAGAAGAACCGTAATCATGGGGTGGCGAAAGTTGATCTATTCCTAAGACTCTATGACCTCGTTTGGCCAGTTGATAAACTGCCGCACTTCCCATCGCGCCAAGACCGACAACTATCGTATCAGCGTTGTTTGGCATCATGGTAATGCCGTATAAGACAAATGTTACATCGTTGACAAACAGTGCGATTTCGAAGTGTCTCGCGAAAAGACGCAAAACATGTCCAAGTTCGAAAAAAGAAATTTTCTTTGCGTTCTTGGCGCCTTGGCGCGATAACGTTTTGGCACATCCGCGTGCCTTAGCTCGTCGGTTTGAACCGCTCTGTCGGAATCACCGCCATACATTCGATTTCTACCATCAGGGCCGGGTCGGCAAGTCGCACGACCCCGATCAGTGCGCTGGTCGGCAGGTCGGTTTTGAAATACTTGTAACGCTCGTCGTTTACGCGGTGATACTCCTCAACGTCGGTAGTAAAGGTAGTCGTCTTGACCACGTCGGAGTAATCGCCGCCAATGGACCGCAACGCACGGCCGATGTTTTCGCACACTTGGCGCAATTGCGCGCGCATGTCACCCGGATGAACCGGCGTGGCGTCTTTTTCGTTGCGCGATGTCATGCCCGCGATGAACACCAGCGTCCCGCCGGTCACGGCGACGACCTGCGAGTGAGATTTCCGAACCGGTAAGTCCGAAGGCTGCACGATCTTCTTTGGATTCGCCATGTCTGCTCCTTTAACTAGATCAAGTGTGAAGAGAAATATCAGATCCGGTGACAATGCATAAGCCTAACCACAACAAAGTTTGCCGGCCGCGAGTCCTTAACACGATTATTATTCATCGAAAAACCTTTTGACCCACCCAGGAGAAAAGTTTTCATCGTGGGCGGAAGAGTCGGTCCGCCTCGCAACGGCCTATGTCCAGCAACATTTGGCAGGGTTGTTGGGCAAGCCCGAGGTCACCCAGGGCGAAGTGAAGGCACACGCATGACGTGAGGCGATAGCGCGACCAAAAAGCGGGGCGCCGCCCAACACGCGATTAAGCTTCAAATTGAACTGAATTCCCGACGACTTAATCCTACAAGACGCGACCGTTGCGTCGTTCAA
>JAHKKJ010000272.1 GCA_020027655.1 Deltaproteobacteria bacterium
AAGGCTTCGCCTAAAGGCGAGGGATTTTCTCCCATTCCCCGAAGGAGACATTAAACTTCCGGACTTGGCGTTCTTGGCGTCTTGGCGCGAGCAAATCTCCGTTTTGGATTGCCACGGGCGACAAGCGAAAACTTTAATGTATAGCAGTGCAAAGAGTTGTGCCAGCCGCAGCATCAAATTTTCTCCCCCTCGGCGGGGGAGAAAAAAAGAGGGGGTGAAAAATACCGGCATCCTGCTCTTCTGGATTCTGAATTTTTTCGCTGTTATCGTCGCACAGCCAAGTCCTGTTTCGGCCCAAGAGAAATCCTTATACGTCCTCTATTCCGGCATCAACGCCAACTACTTAAGCCTCTGGCTGGCCAAAGACGCACACTATTTTGCTGACGAAGGTCTAAACGTTCAGGCGGTTCACGTGCGCGGCGCCGCTCCTGTTGTTCAAAACCTGATGGCGGGCCAAAGTCAGGTGGGCATGATTGGCGCAACGGTTGTCGCCACCGCGGCGATCCAAGGGAACAAAGACCTTGTGATGATCGGCGGCGTCACGAATGTCATGGCCTTTGCGGTCGCCGCAAGGCCGGGCATCGAAAACCCGCAAGCCATGAAGGGCAAGAAACTGGCCGTGGCCAGACTCGGGGGAACCACCGACTTCGTTGTGGACTACGCGCTAAAGCAGTGGAAAATGCAGCGCAACGATATATCGATTCTACAAATCGGCAACGAAGCCGATCGACTCGCGGCCATGAAAGCCGGACAAATCGACCTCTCTGTTTTCACGCCGACCTATCTGCCTGTCATTGAGAAGGCCGGGATGAAAGTGCTGCTCGATCTGGAAAAACTCGGCGTCCCTTATGCGCTCAATGGGTACGCCTCAACGCGGAGCTATATCGCGAAGAATCGTCCGACGGTGGTCGGCTTTATGCGAGCAGTAGTAAAGGCAATCAAACGAATCAAAACAGACCGAGAGTTTTCCCGCAAGATTCTCGAAAAATATGTGCGCATCGATGACCCGCAATTCATCAATGCTGCCCTCGATCAACAAGTAAGGATCCTTCCCGACCTGCCCTATCCACCCGTCAAAGGGATAGAGACGATTTTGCAGGAACTGACAAGAACGTATCCTGAGGCAAGCAAGATGATGCCTGAATCGATCATTGATTCCAGTATCGTGAAGGATGCCAGTCTATAGAGCGAATTGGGAGGAGAAGAAGGTGCCGGAACCTTTTAACCTCACGGAGATATCTCCTACCCGAATTAGAACAGCCAAGGCATCTGCCTCGGTGAGATGCAGCAGTACGCTTGTGTGGCACACCACGCTCCTCACTCGACCGTTCCGTTCTGTTTGAGCACCCGGGCGATGTCCTCACGTCGAAACTCTCAATCGCAAACGACTTGCGCTCCTGGAAGCCCTTTGGTAGCTTTAGTTTTCGCACGTGGGCGAAGATGCCATGGCTAAGCAAGACGTTAGTAGCAGCCAACTCACATACGAGGACTACCTTCTCTTTCCAGATGATGGCAAGCGCCATGAGATCATCGATGGAGATCACAAGGTGACCCCCGCACCCAAAACCAAACACCAAAAAGTATCATTCAACCTGGCTGTCGGTCTGGGTTCTTTCGTGAAACAAAGGGGTCTGGGCTTGGTCCTCACCGCCCCTTATGACGTGATTCTCTCAGATGAGAACGTGGTGCAACCTGACCTCTTATTTGTGTCAACTGCCCGCGCCAGCATTGTGACCGAAGATAACATCCGCGGCGCCCCAAATCTTATCGTCGAAATCATCTCAGTGACAACCCGCAAAAGGGACGAAATTACCAAGCGAAAGCTCTATGAGCGTTTTGGTGTTGAGGAATACTGGGTTGTGGACCCGGAACTGGAGACCGTAAAGATTTTCAGGCGAGCACAACAAGGATATGGCGCAGTAGAGCTGAGCAAAGAAGCCAACGATACCCTTACCACGGAACTCCTTGCTGGCTTTGACTTCGCTCTTGCCGAGATTTTTGAATAAGCTTCTCTTTCCCATTGCCAGACAAAAATTTAAGGTCCACCGCGATCTAGTGGACTGTAACATCTAGAGGGCGTCCGGCGTTCATGGTTTGAGAGCCTCACCACGAACGATTTTCTCTTGACCGTTCACCCTGAGCTAGTCGAAGGGTTCCCCAATTTTAGACGCGATTCAACCGTTACAGTCCACTATAGAATCTTGAAATCCAACGTCTGCGCTTCCCAAAAAGCTGAATCCCTAGCAGTTTGCAGGCGTCAACTTTGCAGGGGTTTGCAGGGTCAAGTCTAGAGTTAGATAGTTGCGTCCGATGATGTCGGTCGCGACTTCAACGGGAAGGTGTTGTACACTCAACTCCAGACTTCACCCCACACCTGACCGACAATTGAAGTTAACAAGAAAGGAACATTCCTCTTTCAGAAATAAGTCAATACGCATGCCAGGCACCGACCCCTGCGTCTGGAGATAGCAGTGAGTCAGTTTCCCAATACCTTTTTCATCCGTTCGATAACTGCCGGAGGTTGGGCCATGACTTCTTTGGCAAGGCTCTCCAATTCTTCTCCGCTGACCGGCTCTAGCTCGTAATTCCTTTTCTCGACTTCCACCTTGAGCTCAGGATCTTTGAGCGCGCTCACGTAAGCAGCTACGGAGAATTTTCAGCCGCTCTACGGGAATGCCCGGCGGGCCGACCATAGGCCGGCCAAAGACGCCGCCGGCCAGAATTACGGTGGCGACCCGTCGCGCTTGGTCTGGCGTTTTGTATTGATCCATTAACTCGTAAATCGTCGGCGTGTCGGGCAAACGCGGGTCTCGCTTGCGCGGCGATTGAGTAATCAACGGGCTGGGGTCTGGCCTTTCAATCTTAACAATCTCCTAAACCACAATCCGTGTCCATCTATAGCTATAGGCGGCGTGGGACTGAGGCAACAGTGAAAAGCCGTGAGGCTTGAACGAAAATCACCAATCAAACTGCTTCGTTTTTTTCCCTTGACGCTGGTCCTTAATCTGCCCTATTTTTCGCACAATCAATTCTGCTGGGTCGTCTATCTAGTCACATCTTTGATTCGCACGAGTTTTCCGGACTGGGGCTCACCCACCGGATTGATTGATGGAGAAATATGCGAAAGATCTATGTCGTCGGCAGCATTAATCGTGATCTCGTTGTTTATGTAGACCGGTTGCCAAGAACCGGCGAAACGGTATTTGGCAATCGGTTTCAACAGTTTCCGGGTGGGAAAGGGGCAAATCAAGCGGTGGCAGCCAGCCGTTTAGGCGGAGATGTCCATTTGGTCGGAAACGTGGGATCCGATGCTTTTGGCAAAGATATGCTAGATTTCTTGGCGGGCGAAAATATTGACACCTCAGAAATCGCTATTCTCGACACAGCGCCAACCGGCATCGCGCTTATTACGGTCGACTCGGCTTCCGAGAACTCCATCGTTGTCGTATCGGGCGCTAATATGGTTTGGCATACGCGGGATCTCGCGCGTATGAAGATAAGACGGAGTGATATCGTCATCTGTCAATTCGAAATCCCGCTGGAAATTATTGAATCGGTCTTTGAGCAAGCGAAGAAAATTGGCGCAACCACGATCCTCAATCCTGCGCCGATTAAACCTGCCGGGGAAAAAATACTTAAGAACGTGGATTACATAGTTGTCAACGAGGTGGAGCTTGAAGCATTCTCAAGTGCGACCGTCAATCCTGCTGATCCGACCTCTGTGTATGCAGCGATGGGAAAACTACACCAGCGCGGGCCGCTCGCAATAGTCGCAACCTTGGGCCCTCGCGGAGCCCTTGTCAGCGGGCCCACTGGAAGAAACGAAGCCAAGGGTCACAACGTAAATGCTGTCGACACGACTGGAGCAGGAGACTGCTTTATCGGTGGCTTCGCGGCCGCGCTCGCAAAAACGCACTCTGTTACCGACGCAATTAACTTTGCCAATAAAGCTGCCGCCATCAGCGTCACGCGGCGAGGAGCCGCATCCTCCTTTCCGCTGGTCGCTGAGCTCAGTAGGCATTAGGGTCAAAGGAAGACAATCAAGTGCTGACCGCTAAGGAGTTGGAAGCGTTTACGTTGTCAGCTCAGCGAAGTCGTCCTTGTGGAAATGAAAGTTGGCAAGCCTGGATAGCAACGTTTGGGCTTGGCGTCTACCCTTCGCTCACGTAGGGTGATCGTTGGAAGAGAAGGTGCCCGATCACCCCACCTTTTCGAAGAATCGTCGTGGTCGGTTCAAAGAGAGCGGTATTCATCAAGAGATGTTTGATGCGATTGTACGGCAGTGCGTACTCTACGGCGGTAGTCCAAAGGAGTCGATCCGGTCCAGCGTTTGAAAGCGCGGTTGAAGGCACTGAGTTCGGAGTAGCCCAGAAGAAAAGCTACCTCTGTAAGAGTGTTTTTCCGGTCTTTGAGGTAGTTCACTGCGAACCGCCGGCGGGTTGTGTCCGTTAGCTGTTTAAAATCCACTCCGCGCTCCTTCAATTGTCTCTGCAATGTGCGGGCGCTCATGGCCATTTGCTTGGCCACCCGTGCGAGCTTTAGGTCTCCAGCTCTCATCGTCTCTGCGGTGACCCGGCGAACGGAAGCGAGGAGGCTGTCTTCCCGGGGCATCTCGCTTAATACCTGATCGAGGTATCGCTTCAAAATCTGGTACAGCCGTTGGTCTGCGGCCGCCACTTCTCGCTCAACAAACTGACGGTCGATAACAATGGCATTGGTTTTACAGCCAAACGATACCGGGGCATGAAAGATTCGAAGATGCTCTGATGTCTGTTCCGGCGCCTCATGCGAAAACTGAACCTCCATGGGGGCCCACTCACTCCCCACCATCATTCGAAGCGTGTTAAACGCTATCGTCATTCCGTGTTCGTTGCTATGGCGCAGGGAGTTGATCCCCAGGTCGGTTAGCAAATAACGGATATAGCCTCGATTCCCCTCCGAAGTGAAGAACCACTTGGCGGCTTCGTTGTAGACATGAAGGTAGCGCTCAAAGTTTTCTATGCCGGCTCTGATCGTGGGTGAGTTTAATACGACGTAAACCAACGGACCGATGTTCCTGGGATTGTAATTCTCGCCAAAATGGAGCCCGAAGCAGTCATCGGCTGTTGCTTGGGCGGCTTCTTCCAGAACTCCAGCAAATAGGGAACTGGGGATAAATCCCTCCGGCTCGGAAAAGGCCGAGCGCTCAATCCCGAACCTGCGCAGAATTTGATCAGGATCTCCACCTCTCGCCTCAATGGCCTCGAGCAATCCCATCGCGGCGGCTACAGAAATCATCGGTCCTGCGCGCAGGGCTTGCGACCTCTGTCCTTCCTGGTCCTGCGGATATCCGCAAGGCTTATGGGCGTAGCGCATGTCGAGGCCGACGCCGTTATCGCGGAGATCGTGAGAGATGACATGAGAGACAGCCCGAAGTTCTTCATGCGCGCACGAAACTTCAGCGGTGCGCCGGGTAAAATAGGCTGGAGTTTCTTCGTTTATCGTGTCCGTGTAAATGCGAGCCATCTTGTCCGCTTTCTATGATTTTTTCTCGCTGGTGGAACTTCCCAGTGAGCGCTCTAGAGCAACCAGTAGTTCCTCGGGCTCGAATGGTTTGCGCAGGAATGCACTTGCGCCCACGTCTTGGGCCTTTTGACGTAGCTTGCAAGCGCCAAATGCAGTCATCATGATGACCGGCGCTTTGGGGCTGATCGACTTGATCCCAGCGGTCAGCTGCAAACCGTCCAAGCCGGCCATAACCACACC
>JAHKKJ010000869.1 GCA_020027655.1 Deltaproteobacteria bacterium
TCAGATTAAACTCGATCGCAGTGGCGGGGTGGCAGTGTTTTGCGGCTCCATCGACATCGGCCAGGGGTCGGATTCGATTCTGGCCTACGCGGTCGCGGAAGAATTCGGCATTGATCCCGCCGACATACGGATCGTCACCGCGGATACGGATCTCACGCCGGTGGATCTCGGTAGTTATTCAAGCCGAGTTACGGTCATGACAGGCAATGCCGCGGTTCAGGCCTGCGGCAAGCTCAAGCCCATGCTCCTCGAAGCGGCGAGCGAAACGTTAGAGGTTCCAGCGGATGATCTTGAATTCGCCGACGGACGAGTTCGCAGCGTTAGCCTGCCGCAGCGCGGTGTAACTTTCGCGGAGTGTGTGCGCAAGACTGAAGCAAAGTTCGGTACTCTGGGAGCGACCGGAAGCTACAGCCCGCCCCGTCACCCCGCGGACTTCAAAGGTTCGGGAGTCGGTCCGACGCCGGCTTACAGCTACTCAGCATCCATCGTCGAGCTTCATTGCGACAGTGAGACCGGCGAAATTAAGATCGACAAAGTGTGGATCGGCCACGATTGCGGACGCGCCTTCAATCCCTTGCTCGTCGAGGGTCAAACCGAAGGTAGCGTCTACATGGCTTTGGGCGAAGCGCTGATGGAAGAGCAGATCTTTCGTAAAAATGGCCTGCACAAGATTCCGTCCATATTGGAATACAAAAGTCCGACGACGCTGGAGACACCCGAGATCGAAACTATTCTGGTTGAAACCAACGATCCGGAAGGACCCTACGGCGCCAAAGAAGCCGGCCAGGGGCCGCTTTTGCCCGTCGTACCGGCGGTTGCTAATGCCGTCTATGACGCCGTCCGAGTTCGCATCCACGAAGTTCCCATCACACCCGATAAAATTTTGCGAGCCATGGATGGGAGATTAAAGGCAATTACGATTCCTGAATTTCAATTCCCCGCACCCCTCAAATGGCAGCCCGGCGAAGGGGTGAAAGTAGTGCAGAAAAGTTGAGAATCGTGTCACAGAAATCCCTCACCCTAGTCTCTCCAAGCGTGAGAGGGAAAAAGTCTTTCCCTCGCCCTCGTAATCGAGGGAGAGGGGAGGGTGAGGGTGCGACTATCAAAATACGATGCTAAGACTACCCGAGTTTAATTACATCCAACCGCGCTCGTTGAAACAAGCGACGAAAGCACTCGCGGACTTGGGAGCCGATGCAATGCTCGTCGCCGGCGGCACGGATGTATATCCGAAAATGAAGCGCGGGCAATTTACGCCGCGTCATTTAATTTCACTCAGAGGGCTGCGCGAGCTGAAGGGGATTCGCGATAGCAAGGAAGGACTTTGGATCGGCGCCGGCGAAAGCCTGACGACGGTTTCGAACCATCGCCTAATCGCGAAACATTTTCCCGCTCTCGCCCATGCCGCCGAGTCGGTTTCCACGCCGCAACTGCGTAACATGGGAACCATCGGCGGCAACGTTTTCGTCGACACGCGCTGCAATTACTACGATCAGACTTTTTTTTGGCGCCAAGCGGTGGGTTTCTGCATGAAGAAGGACGGCCAAATCTGTCTGGTTGCTCCCGGCAGTTCGAAGTGTTTGGCGATCGCGTCATCGGATACCTCACCGGTACTCGTGAGCTTGGGAGCGGAAGCTGTCCTGGTCAGCCGACAAGGCGAGCGGCGAGTCAAGCTTGGCGAATTATATCGTGACGACGGGATCGACTATTCGACCAAGGCCAAAGACGAAGTCCTAAAAGGATTGCTGATTCCGAAGGAAGCATTGGGACGGCGCAATGTCTATTTGAAACTCCGGCGACGCGGATCGTTTGATTTTCCGATCCTGGGAGTGGCAGCGACCATGGACATCGATGAACGGGGCGAGTGCCGGTATGCGAGCGTCGTATTGACCGCGGTCGCCTCGGCTCCCAAGATCGTCCCTGAAGCATCAACATTGCTCCAGGGCAAGAAAGTCACAAAGGAGCTGATTGACACCGTCGCGGATGCGGCGGCAAAAATTTCTCATCCGCTGGACAACGCCGACATGGACTATTGGTATCGCAAGCGCATGGCTAAAGTGTATACGAGAAGAGCCTTGGAAAGTCTGGCGGGATTAGATTCGTCGGCGTAGTATGAGAATTTATTGCTACCATTTTTCTGGTCTTGACAATCGTTGTCCGAACCGGGAGAGCGAAATTCCCTTCCGGATAAACTGTTCGGGCTGCAGGCCTCCGACGTCATTCCCGCGAAAGCGGAAATCCAGGCTGTTTCTGCGCAGTTTCTGGATGCCCGCCTGCGCGGGCATGACGATCCTGGTGTGAGCCCTACGGGGCGTTACTCACAAAGTTCTGAGTAGGTGAAACGATGCACATGGATCTGAGAGCCTTCCTCGACAATCTTCAAGAACGGCTACCCTTTGATTTTGTGCGTGTTGAGCGGGCTGTCTCTCCCAATCAATTCGAGGTGACGGCGCTGCTTCAGCATCTCGAAAATCAAAAAAAGTTTCCCGTCTTATTCTTTGAGAAGCCGCTTGATCTCAACGGCAGGCCTTCCGCTTTTCCCCTGTTGAGCAACGTCTTCGCGACCCGCCAGCGCTGTGCTTTGTCTCTGGGCATGAAACCCAACGATGGCGAGTTACCGCTGAGCCTGGAGTATGCCCGGCGCGAGGATAGGATGCTCGATCCGGTAACCATTTCCCGCAGTGAGGCCCCGGTCAAACAAGTCGTCAAACGAGGCGACGACGCAAACATTTTCGACCTCCCTGTAGTCCGGCACCACGCCATGGACCCGGCACCTTACATTGACATGACGCCAGTAATGAAGGACCCCGACGAGGGCTTTTACAACATTGCCTTCCAGCGCAACATGGTGAAAGGCCCAAGGAAGCTTGGCCTGCACATGTCGCCCCGCCACAACTGGCAGATTCATCGTAAGAACGAAGAGAAAAACCGGCCGACGCCCGTCGCCATCGTGATCAGCCACCACCCGGCCTTTTACTTGGGTTCACTGAACGTCTCGCCGTTTGGCGTCGACGACTACGCCAAGATTGGCGCCATCATGGGAGCGCCGCTTAGACTCACGCCATCGGAAACTTTGGGAGAAGACTTTCTGGTTCCGGCCGATGCCGAAATGGTGATCGAAGGCCATGTGCTTGCCAACGTGAAAGAGGTGGAAGGACCCTTCGGCGAATTCACCGGCTACTATGGCCCGCAGCGCTTGCGAAACGTTATCGAAGTAAGCGCGATCACGCATCGGCGCGACGCGATTTTTCAGCATATCTTCACCGGCCACCGTGACACCTGGGTGCTTGGCGGCATTCCCAAGGAGGGGAGCCTCTTTAATCTCATTCGCGGCGTCGTACCGACGGTCAAAGCCGTGCATTTCCCGATGTCGGGCGGCTGTCGCTTTAACTGCTACATTTCCATCGACAAGAAAGTCGACGGCGAGACCAAACAGGCGGCTCTGGCAGCCTTAGGTGGATGCGATTTCGTCAAGCATGTCGTAGTCGTCGACGCCGACATCGACATATATAACGAAGAAGAAGTGATGTGGGCCGTGGCCACCCGCGTGCAAGCGGACCACGACGTGGACGTCATCAAAAACGTCAAGGGCAACACTCTCGATCCTTCGCAGACCGACAACATCATGACCGCCAAAATGATCATCGACGCCACCAAGCCGGTTCAGCGTCCCTACGAAGCCCGCGTCGCGGTCCCGAAAACCGCGATGGAGAAAACCCGGCTCGAAGATTTCATTCCGCGAGCGGTCCTCGACCGGCTGCCGAAGGTCTAGCCAGGTCCGTGGCGGAGAGAGAATCGGAGAATTATTCACCGCGGATCCGCCAAAGGACGGATCAGCCACAACTTTTAAGGCTGAGACGCAGAGGACGCGCAGTAAAAAACCGATAATCAAGAAATCCTCCGAACTCGGCGAACTCTGCGGTCATGAGAAAAAATCCAAAAATCATCAAAATTGCAAATTTTGCCTGAACGAAATCAAGCACTTGCAACTGCTGATTTTTGCGAAAAGGGATTTTTTCTCACGACCGGCGCCTCCGTGGTGAAAATAAGACTTGCTGCTTTGGGTGCACCATCATCGACCGAAAGCTTCTTTGAATAATGCAGTGACGTCATCTTTGATATCGATCGCCTTTTGCGTATAGGTTTTGATCGATCCCGGTATCGGCACTCTCCACGGCGAATGATCGGTGGGCACATCCAAGCGGGCGCTGATGTAGCCATTCACCTTGGCAAACCCCTCCTGCCCCTCTTTGGAGAGCAGCCAATTGATGTAAACTTTGGCCGCGTTTTGGTGCGGGGCTCGATTGAAGAATCCCAAGCCACCGGATCCCGGGCTGACGTCGGACCCTTCCTTGATCTGCCGGGGATCCAAGATCGCGATCGGCAAACCGTCCTTCATACGCTCCTCGGCGACGATGTCTGAAACGCCGATCAATATAGAATATTTTTCCCGCGCAATGCCGTCGATCTCCTGCGTGTAGTCTCTCAAGGCCGTCGGTTCTTGCTTGGCTAGGGCGCGGATGAAATTCGGACCGAGCTCTGGATGCAGGTAGAAGAATGTAAACGTTGCCTGACCCGGCCCGGCTCTGGTC
>JAHKKJ010000273.1 GCA_020027655.1 Deltaproteobacteria bacterium
CCCCGCAGCAAGCCTGACGGGGTATCAGAACATAGGGATGAGAATCTATCCCAGAAGGCGTCACCCCGAATGTTTTAATCGGGGGTCCAGTTCTAGTCTTGCCTGGATTCCCGATAGAAGCGTTCGGGAATGACGGACTCTAAGAGGTCTGGGGATTGCTCTTTACGCAGCAGCCTGCGGGGAATCAAACCCGCAGTGGTTGAATGGAGCTTTCGGGCTCGCCGATCTTTCGGGATCAGTCGGCCACTTTGATGACAATCTTGCCACGCCGGTGCGGCGCGCCTTCGAGCATCTCGTGTCCCTTACGCGCCTCATCGAGCCACAAGACTTCGCCCACTTCACTCTGTAGCGCCCCGGCTTCGAGCATCTCGCGAATCATTGTCAACCGCTGCGTCGTCACCTGAACGAGGAAGAAAACGGCTCGCACACCGTAGTGCTCCGCTTTTTCTTTGGAC
The DNA here is from genome assembly GCA_020027655.1 of Deltaproteobacteria bacterium. GTDB lineage: Bacteria > Desulfobacterota > Binatia > UBA9968 > UBA9968 > DAIRFP01. The sequence goes on from JAHKKJ010000273.1 coordinate 456, forward strand.
GGCTGTGCCGCTGCGGAGACGACGATGCCGCCGCGCTTAAGAACCCCATAAGAACGGTCCAGCGTTTCGCCGCCCACCGTATCGATCACCACGTCAACCTCCTTCACCCGCTCTTCGAACCGCCGTGCCCGATAATCAATGACTCCATCGGCACCGAGTCTGCGCACGTAAGAATCGTTTTCAACCGATGCGGTGGCGATCACGACGGCCCCGGCTCGTTTGGCAAGCTGCACCGCATAGCCGCCGACATTGCCCGCCCCGCCGTGGATGAGCACGGACTGCCCGGACGATAGCTGGGCAAAATCAACAACCATCTGCCATGCGGTTACCGCCACAACGGGAACGGATGCCGCATGCGTGTGATTGAGGGTTTTCGGCTTGGGCGCAAGCATCGATGCTTTGGCCACCGCGTATTCCGCGTACGCTCCGGTGAAACGCTCGTTGGTCACGCCGAAAACTTGATCGCCGACTTTCAGATTTGCTACGCCGGGACCGAGCGAAACAACCTCGCCGCATATATCGGAGCCCAAAATCAAAGGAAGCGGCTGCGGAAGGACACTCTTACCCCGACGGATCAAGGCGTCCCACGGCCCGATACCGGCGGCGTTAACCCGCACGACCACTTCTCCCCTACCTGGCTCCGGTTTGGGCACATCATCGAGGGAGATGACTTCCGGCGAACCAAACCTGTGAATTCGAACAGCCTTCATTCCGTTTCATCTTTAATTACCCAGAAATTTTTTGAGTCTTTCAACCACTTGAGCAGGTTGGTTGACGACCGTCTTTGCAAGGGTTTGCAGTTCATCACCTGAGACCGGATCAAAATCATATTCCTGCTTCTTAACCTCAGCCAAAAGTTCAGGATCTCTTAATGTTTTCGCGTAAGCTTCGCGAATAATTTTTACCCTCTCAGCAGGCACGCCGGGCGGAGCCATCATGGGATGGCCGAAATCCTCTCCTGCGGTTAGAACGCTCGCCAATCGGCGCCCCAGATCAGCGGTCTTATAGCGATCCATGAGTTCATAGAGGGTGGGGGCATCCGAGGCCCGGTCGTCCCGCTTGCGCCCGGTTTGAACGAGATGCCTATCAAAATCTTTACCATGCCAGAGCGTAAAAGGTTGCCTGCTGAAATGCGCTCCAAGGCCCATGGAGCGGCAGACAACTTCTCCTCTTTCAATGGCAAGATCGGTTTGACTGCCTCCTTGATACCCCAACACCACTTCAAATTTGGCGCCGACTAAATCCTCTAGAGCAAAGATCATACTTGAACTGTCTCTTCCGGAACCTCCACATTTCGGAGGGATCTTGGCTTTGATGACGTCGTCAATGGATTTGTACGGCGTGTCAGCCCGAATAAACAAGACCGTGGGATTGCGATCTGGCGAGCCGATCCAGTTGAACTTTTGCATATCGAATCTTGCTTCTTTGTCGCCGACGACTTGCCCCATGTAAACTAACTGATTAGGCATCCCGACAGTCAATCCATCGGGTTTTGCCACACTGTAAACATAATTGGTCGCTACCAATGATCCGCCGCCGGGCATATTCTGAACGACGACTTCAGGATTCCCAGGTAAATATTTCGGCATATGGCGAGCTAGAAGCCGCGCCCAATAGTCATAACCTCCGCCTGGGCTCGACCCAACGACGATTCGAACAGTCTTCCCGGAAAAGAAACCGTCTTGCGCATTGGTCAAATCGTCATGGACAGCGATCAATGGAAACAGCGCTACAAAAACGGCTACAAAAGAGATTCTCAAAATAGTCATAGATCCAAACAGCCAATTATTTCGGCTTATGTTGCGCCTCAGGCCCCTTGTACACCATATCGACTTCCATCACCTCGTAAGAAGCGACAAATTTGTTGTCAAAAGCCCTGCCACAATAGTGCGTAGGCCGAAGCTTCTCCAGAATTGCGTAGCCGTCCTTGTCGATGCAATCTTCGTCAACAGAGCCGGCCACCACTTGTCCCATAACCGTCAAACGATGCAGCCATTCTTTGGTCCATATGACTTTACACTCGTAGTGAGCTTTACACTCGGCTATGCGGGGCGGCCTCAGAGCCCTACCCGGGATAGCCGTAAGACCGGCTTTTTCCAGCTCGTTGACTCCACGGGGAAACGGCAATCCTACCACCCTCACCTTTTCAAGAATTTCCCTGTCGAAGGAAGGAATGTTGACAACGAATTCTTCAGTGGCGAGCACGTTGTGATACGTGTCTTTATCTATCTCTACCGTGAACGAGATGCACGTCGGTTCATGATTCTGTCTCACACAGGTGGCGAACGAAGCCGCATTCACTCGCCCTTCCCTATCGACGGTGGTTATCATCACCGCGCAAGCCACCGGGGAATACAACCGGTCCCAATGCTCATTCGGAACATCAACCTTTCGAACCGGTGTGTAAGCCATAACATTTTACTCCTTCATTTTGTCTTCGCGGCAAAGTACACGAGTTGAAAAATTGTGTCAAAGTCTAACCAAAGATATTGAAATTTGGATTGCAGTCTTGGAACACTGATGACTCACGCAAAGACCTAGCGCGGCAAAGCCGCAACCAAACAAAAAAAATCAAATATCACCACGAAGGGCGCGAAGAGAACGAAGTTTATGACCAAAAATATCCGAACCCTTCGTGGCCTTCGTGATCGTCGCGGTGAGAATGTCCTTCGCCAAGTGCTGCATCCTTGATGAGAACGATCAAAGAATTTGCGCAGGGTGCGCAAATTCTCAAGCATAGCAGTGTAAAGCACACCAAAGTATAAACAAATCTGCAATTCGAAACTCGAAATCCCTGCCCGCAGCCAGGCAGGCGGGCGAAATTCGAAACAATTTCAGACGGTCAAAAAGGCAAAAAGTGTCAAGTGAAGAGTGGCAAGTGACGAGGGTTTTCCTCTCGACACCCGACCCTCGACCCTTGTTCCTTTCGGATTTCAGATTTTCTAATCACCCTTGGTCGGTAGCGCCCGTTTTGGCATCAACTGGATCCGTCCATAGTACGCCATCTTGGTTTGTGATATTTAGCACAGCGAGACCGAGGAGCTGAGGCTCCGCCAGCAGAAATGCTCCGTCATGTTAACGGTCAAGGGCGTCAGCAAAATATTTGACACGCCGGATAACGGCACCGAGAGCGTCAGGGCTCTTGAGGATGTCTCGCTCGACGTCAAAGAGGGAGAATTTTTTTCCATTATCGGTCCATCGGGATGCGGGAAGTCCACTCTTATCAGGATTATTGCCGGACTGATCCCCAGCTACGACGGCGAGGTAAGGATTGGACCCGAGCGGGTAAACTCCCCTCATCCGTGGGTCGGGATGGTCTTCCAAGAAGAATCGACTTTTCCCTGGCGGACGACAGTCGGTAATGTCGAATTTGGTCTTGAGATGCGCGACGTTCCGCCCGCAGCGCGGAGAACCAAGGCTCTTGAGATGCTCGATCTTGTGGGTTTAGGGGGGTTTGAACACCGCTATCCTTCTGAGCTGTCCGGGGGTATGAAGCAGCGGGTCGCCATTGCTCGCGCGCTCGTTATGGAACCAAAAATTCTTCTCATGGACGAGCCCTTCGGCGCGCTGGACGAGCAGACTCGGATCATTCTTGGTGAAGAGCTCCTCAAGATCCGTGACAAACTCAGGCAGACGATCGTCTTTGTCACCCATAATATCAATGAATCCGTCCAGCTTTCGAATCGCGTCATGGTGATGACGGCCAGGCCGGGACGGGTCAAAGCCGTCTTCAGAATCGACTTGCCGCATCCGCGCGATTCGACGATCATTGCCTCCGAGAAGTTCGGCCAGCTCGTAGGACAGGTTTGGGGAGCACTCAGGGATGAATCCTTGAAAGGCTTCAAGCAGATGGAAAAAACGAACCAAGGGGGTCGCCCATGAAAAAAGTTAACTTTGTTTTGAGTACGTTGTTCGTGTTGGGGCTCGGGTATTCCGCTGCGCCGGCCGCGCACGCCGCCGCTGCCCGCACGAAAATTATCCTCGTCGTACCGCACAGGGTGTTCTTCACTGTGGCGGTTCCGGTCTATATCGCTCAAGAAAAGGGCTACTACAAGGAAGGTAACATCGAAGTCGATGCCGTTTTCACGAAGGGCGGCGGCGAGAATGTACAGGCGGTGGTGTCCGGAGACGCGCAAATTGGCCTGTCGACCGGTTTCTTCGCGGTGCTCAGCGCATTTAGCAAAGGCGCGCCGATAAAAGTCGCGGCCGCGGAGATTACCGGCATGGATTCCTTCTGGTACACACCGGCGAACACGCCGATCCGGAAAATCGAAGACTTAGCGGGGAAAAAGGTCGCCTTCAGTCGTGTCGGCTCGTCGACTCACATGGCCGTGCTGGCGATGTCGGATCAAATCCAAGCTAAAGGACTGAAACCGTTGGAGCCCGTCTCTCTAGGCGGCGTGCCCGAAAGTTATACCGGCGTTCGCACCGGTCAGGCCGATGCGGGCTGGTCCGTGGCGCCGTTCATGCTGGACCGCATCGACAAGGGCGAGCTACGCGTCGTGGTGAAGGGTTCCGAGATCGAAGCGCTCAATGCGATCACCGCGCGAGTGCACTTCGTCAACACCAGTTTTGCCGCCAAGCAACCGGATGCGGTGCGAGCGTTCTTTCGCGCCCAACAACGGGCCGTTGAATACATGCTCGACAACAAGGAAGAAACGACCAAAATATGGATCCGCAAGGCGGAGCTAAAACTTCCCGAGTCCGCGGTGCTGAAGACCTGGGATTTCTACAGCAAACCGGCGCTGGCGCTAAAGCCCATTCGCGGCCTCCAGACCACGATGGAAGATGCGGTTAGACTCAAGTTTCTACAACAGCCCCTCAGTAAGGCTGAGCTGGACCGGTTGATCGACCTGAGTTATTTGCCTTGAGGCCTAGTCAAAAACATTTGAAATTTTGTGACGAAGAAGAAGTTGGAAAAACGTGTCTCGCGCAAAGGCGCAAAGGGCGCCAAGTTAAATTTCGATTAAAAAAGGGGGATGGGAGGGGCCTTTGCGAGCTTCGCGTGCTTGGCGCGATAAATTTTCTTAAACTCGTTTCGTGAAACAATTCCGTGGTTAGTATATATGACACAGCCGCGCGATAGAATTGTGACGTCACCGTGAAAGAAAGCACCAAAGCGGCCCTCTGGCGGGCATTGTTGATTCTGGGCGGGACGTGGTCGTACTATCCGCCCGATTACCAGGAATGGTTTATCCGCCGCTGTTTCGATGCGCTGAATGGGGTCGAGTCGAACTCATTGGAAGAAGCGCAACGCCTCAACGAAACGGCGGCGCGCCGG
>JAHKKJ010000274.1 GCA_020027655.1 Deltaproteobacteria bacterium
GTGCGGATAGGCCGCACTAAAGGAATCAAGTCCCACACGGCCGAGCACGTCCCGTGCCTGAGTCAGCCGCTCAGCGCGCGGAACACCGCGCATCTCTAAAGAGAAAGCGACATTTTCAAGGACGGTGCGCCAGGGGAAAAGCGCATACTCCTGGAAGACGAGCGCGGTTTTAGGAGCGCCGTTTTCTTTGTTGGTTGAAGAATAAATCTGCACGGAGCCGGCCGTGGGGCGCAACAGCTCGGCCACGATACGTAGAAGCGAGGACTTGCCGCATCCGCTCGGTCCCAACAGGGCGACAAATTCACCGTCATTCACTGTGAGGTTCACGCTTGTTAATGCGGGAACGGATGAGAAATCGCTTTGGTATACGTGCTCCACATCGCGAATCTCGATCTTGGTTACTGCCTCCATGGGCCCAACGCTCAAGCGGGGCGGATTATAACACGGGTACCGGTGATGACAACGAGAATATTGACAGGGAGATTTTTGGGTGATACGCGTGCGGCAACATAGGACGGGACAGAAGAAAATGATTCTTAACCACAAAGAACCCAGCGCGGCTAAGCCGCAACCAAGACTCGGAATATCTCGCACAAAGGCGCAAAGGCCGCAAAGAAATTAAACTTCCGGACTTGGCGTTCTTGGCGTTTTGGCGCGAGCAAATCCCCGTTTTGGATAGCCACGGGCCGCCGAAAAATTTGCGCAAGCTGCGAAAACTTTCAAGCATTGCATAGAACACAGTACGACGAGAGGAGAACAAGAGAATGAAATCCTTTTTGTCTCCCATAAAGAAAACGATTCTTCTAGGCACTTGCCTCTTTGTCTTGCTCCCAGTAACCCCGGGTCATGCCGCGGAAGGACTCCAAAGGCTCCGTGTTGCCTACGCCGCGATCACCGCGGCCTTCTCTATACCTTGGATTGCGAAAGAGGCGGGAATATTCCAGCGCCATGGTTTGGATGTTGAGCTGGTCTATATCGCCGCCGGATCTCGAGCGATCCAGACGCTTGTGGGCGGGAGTATCGACGTGGCAGCGATCGGCGGACCGGCGGGTGTGGACGCCAAACTCGCGGGGGCGGACACGGTCTATGTCGCCATACCGGTAAATCGGGTGCTTGTCTTTACGGTGGCCGAGCCGAATATTCAGCGTGTCGAGGAGCTGCGCGGTAAAAGCATCGGCGTTACCCGGGTCGGAACCGTCACGGATTTTTTTACGCGAATATTTCTCCGTCAAAACGGACTTGTGCCGGACCGGGATGTGATGATTCGGCAGATGGGCGGTTTGCCGGAGATAGTGGCCGGGCTCAAAGCCGGGCAGATCCAGGGCGGCACGTTCGGTTTTCCGGCGGTTCTGCATGCGCGGGCGGCAGGGTTTCGCGTTTTGGTCGATTACAACACGCAAGGCTTCCGGTATCCGCTGTCGTCGGTGATCGTGACGGAAAGATTGCTGCGGACCAGGGAGTCGGCGGTTCGTGGCTTTCTCGAAGCCCATATCGAAGCGGTGCATCGGTTCAAGACCGATCCAAATTTTGCGATGAATGTCATCGGAAAATACACGAAGACCGCAGACCGGGCGATGCTCGATGAGACACAGCGGGTTTATGCCGCGGCATTCGAACGAATTCCCTATCCGAATATCGAAGACATGAACCTCGGAATAACCCAGGTCGCCGAGACCAATGCGCGGGCCAAGGGCGCTGATCCTAAGGACTTCGTCAATCCACGACTCCTGCGCGAGATCGAGGCCAGCGGATTCGTCAAGCGGCTCTACGGCGAGCAGGGGAAGTGAATCAGAAGGCTGACAGGTCTCATAGACTGCCGAAGAGACCGACGAGACCCGTCGCGCCCTTGGTGCGGCCGGTCAATTTGGCAAAGAGCTCGTCCCGAGTGAGACCGGGGGACAAGTCGCCCGGCTCCAGATCGGTGGCGATCAAAGTGAAGGTATAATGATGCGGCGCGCCGCGAGGCGTGCACGGTCCCAAATAGGTTGCGGCTCCGTAAGTGCCCTTTCCGCCCACGTAGTTAGGCGAAGGCTTGCACACCTCACCCTCCGCGAACCCGGTCACCGAAGCGGGAATGCCGTAGGCAACCCAATGAACCACACCCAAGCCGCCTCTTTGCAACTTCGTCTCTGTTTCTCGGGTTTGCCGGATCGTATAGCAATTGCTACAATATCGTAGTGGAGGTGGTCTTTGCGGGTTCAGCATTTCGTCACGGTTACGCGAAGCAAGACTTTTACGAACTATTGGCCGGCGAATATCTCAAGATCCGAAGCCAGCGCGGAATTAACGACGTCTATGAGTTGCTTGGAAGAAATATAAACGGGGTATATCTACATGTTGTTTATCGAGTGTTGCCGGATCGTCGGCTCCGGGTGTTTCACATGAACCGTATGACTGAGACCCAGAAAAGACGCTATCAGAGGTATCAGAAATGAAAAAGACAAAACGCAAAATTGCCCCCCTGCACAGCGCGGCTAGCGATGAAGAGATTGTCCGCTGGACAGAAAAACATGATGTTTTTGATCGCTTGGACGCCGGAGTATCGGAAGTTGTGGAAGATCATGGTGATCTCGATCGCGTATTAGAGGAGGCAATCTTCCAAGACAACACTGCCCAGCTCAACATGCGTCTGCCGCCGGCAATGAAGGCCGTTCTCAGTAAGCTCGCCCGCCAACGCACGACCGATGCGACTACTCTCGCTCGCATCTGGCTTGCGGAACGGCTGAAGCAAGAATTGAAAGCCAGTTGATTTGGCTTGCTGAGTGATTCAGATACTTTTGGTCCTGTTTTGTTCGAAGGTCATGGTTCGGGACATTCCGAAGAGCTCCCATATTTGAAAAATTGAACTTGTTCTTTTCTCTCTTTTAGTCCTCTCAGCCCTACTTCTGAAGATTTTCACGCCGTTTTTGTCGAGATTTACTGGCACGGCCGTTGCTGATTCTTTTTCGACCAAGTCGCCAGAGGCACAATAGCTGCCGGGTGTCCTGCGGTTTCACTTCTTGTCCAATCATGCCCTCAGAAAAATATTCGATGCAGGAGCCGGATGCGCAGATTTTTGGAGAGAATTGTACAAGACGCCGATCTTAGACCAAGAAAAACGCAAAAGTGCTCAGCTTATAGGAGGTGCCCATGCATCAATTTAATGATACGGAACTCCAGCAGAGCGAGACAGTAGTTGAACTAATCAATAATGAGCAGGCTTCTGTTGGGAAACAGGACGGCATCGGCAACAACAACGTCGCACGAATTGCGGTCCTAGCGGTTGTTGCGATTGGAATTCTGGTGTTACCTCTTGCCACTTTGCTTTCAAACCGAGCGCATCTATTGCCGAAGCTGCCGATTTTTATCGGGTCGCGGGCTCGTCCCGTGAACGATGGCAGTGCGGTTCTTGCGGTGGATACATTCGGTCTTAGCATACAAGCTAAGAACAATTCTGCATCAACACGAGAAGTGCTAGAGCAGGTCGCCGTGGAACACCTCGCGAGGCTGCACCGCACTTACAGCCGCTGGGCCGACACAAACGGCGATTTGATGGGGAGTCTCCTGCTAAAATTGACGGTGGATGCGACGGGGAAAGTGGTCGACGTCGATCCGCTGGCTTCGCACGTAACGAACACCAGTTTTACAAGAACCGTGATGGACGATGTTCGCAAGTGGAAATTCCCTAAAGCAGGAGTGGAGGCCGCTGAAATAACGGTTCCACTATTGTTTATCCCAAAAGGAATGGATCCGGACACGGTTGTGCACTGGGAACGCAAGGTCAGGAGCTCTCAGGAAGGCGAAACCTCGGCAGCGGACCTGCGTGTCGCCACTAAGGCGCCCATTTCCACGGTGGGCGAGCGTACCCTAACTGTCTTACCCTCGGTGCCCCGTTCCGATCAGCCGAACATAACCAAGTCGCCCGCCGTTCACCTTCCTAAACCAAAGACTGAAGAAGTGCTCATCGCCGTTAAGACAAACCGCTCCGTGGCTCTCAGAGAAAATCCTCGCTTCTCCGCCAAAACAGTTCATGAAGTTGATGAAGATACCCAGTTAAGCATTGTCGAAGCCAAGGGGGACTGGCTCAAAGTAAAAATAGCCGATGCCGGCTTCATCGGCTTTGTTAGAAAAGAATTTGTCTCTCCGATCAATTAGCGAACTGTAACGGCTGACTTGGTTGCAGTTTAAACCCAAGCAGGCTGTGAACCCAACGAATCACGCCGAGCCTTGATGCTTGAGACGCAAGGAAAGTCGCCAGTTATGCGCCGTAAACAACCTCCCCGCTCTTCGCTAGTTCCACAACTCTCATTTCTCCCTTCTCCCATTCTTCAGGGGTCAGGGCTATAGCCTCTATCGGTTCAAAGACATTATAAATTGCGTCCGACAGTATTTCCGTCCGTTCCCAATAGCCCTTGTCGGCAAAGTCTTTTGATATAACAACGACGTCTATGTCACTCCCCTCCCTATTCGTTCCTGTGACATAGGACCCAAAAAGGATGAGTTTGTCGACTCGAATACGTTGGGATTCAATGGCCCTTCGAAAGCGGGATAAAACTTCTAAAGCTGCTTTTTTATCCATCCTAGGGTTTCCCTTCCTTTGGCGAGAATCTCTTTAACGATTCCCTGCGTGAAATCTTTTTGGAGCTTGCTGATTTCTTCGGGGTAGCGGGTCGCGACGCTGGCTTCATTCAGTTTCACCATGAACCTGGCGATGGGCTCCGGTGGTTTGATGCTGACTTTGTTCAGCAAGTAAATCAGATTATGAACTCTCGGAGGATCCTGATTCAGTTTTTTTCGGTAAGCCCCTTAAGAGCTGTTTCAATGGAGAGGTGACACATGAACACGGCATAGAAATATCTGCCACCTCCGAACATATGATCGGCAGTGTCCATGTCGTAATCGGCCTGTCTCAGCCATTCCTCGGGTGGTTGCGGCATGACTGCTCAAAACGCTATCCGTAAGTCAGAAATCTTATCACCTTCAAGAACGACTTTCGACCTTTCGTTTCTTGAGGTGTTAAGACCTCGCCAAAAATTTCCTTTCGCTCTCAACCTTCCGATAGCAGCTGAACGCGATTGGGATCTTAGCGCGAGCACCCCGCACTGTAAATTTTTGGGCGGCAGCAATCTTCGTGTTCCAAGCACGATTTCAGCGAAGCAAGGCATTCATAACCCCCCGGGCACTTCAGGTTGACACAAAAGTGGCTTATCAGATATTTTCCGCCCCAAACGATCAACGCTTCAAGGGGAGGTGACAATGAACCTCGCGGGCGGTCCCAAAGCCGTACTCTCCGCCCAGAGTGACCAAATGAATTTGCCATCATGCAACCTGTCCAGTGCAACTTGAAATCACCGTAAAGAAATAAGTCAGCTGACAGCCAGCGAGATCAATCCACGCTAACTGAAACAAGAGGGAAGGGTAGAATCATGGCGCTGAGCTTTGAAGAAAATGAAATGTATACCCGTGTCGGTCCCGGAACGCCCGGCGGCGAGATGCTGCGCCGTTATTGGCATCCCATCGGGTTTTCTTCGGAACTAAAGGGCAGACCCAAGCGCCGAAAGCTTCTTGGCGAAGACCTGGTTCTTTTTCGCGATGACCGCGGCAGATTGGGTTTACTTGAGCTACGGTGCTTGCACCGGGGTACGTCTCTTGAATTCGGTCATATCGAAGACGGCGGCTTGCGTTGTTGCTACCATGGATGGCTTTACGACGTTGACGGGCGTGTGCTGGAGCAGCCGGGCGA
>JAHKKJ010000024.1 GCA_020027655.1 Deltaproteobacteria bacterium
CAGTCCGAGGACGGGATTTCGGCGGCCGCGCGGTAGACTGTGATCGAAAATGAATTGCCGAGTTCTTTCGAGCCGGTGGAAGTCTAAGGGACCACGCTTGTCGCGGCAATCTCCACTCGATCCAGTGCACGAAGCCGCGAGGGAATTCCTAACGTTCTTGGCCCGCCCATCGTTCAGAGCGAAGTTTGCCGAAGGTGGACTCGACTTCCGCCAGGAATAGACATCACTCTTGAGCTGCGTCTCTCCGATTGAGTGTGTCCTTCCAGATGAGTACAATACTTCGGAAGACGCGGCGCAGATCGATAGCTTGAGAACGCGAATGCTGGCTAGAACAGAAACCATCGCTACGATTGCGGACTATTGGCTTGCGCGGTTCGAAAGGGCTCTTGCGGAACCCGACGACGTTCTGCTCAAGGTGCTGTTTCATCCGGATAGCCATTGGCGCGATGTACTGGCCCTGACTTGGCAGATCAGGACGGTCAACGGCCTGGACGCTATTCTTGGAGAGCTAAAAGCGCATGTCGTCCGCGCCCATCCGACTGGTTTCAGGACCGATCCCCATCGGACTGCGCCGCGCTATGTGACGCGCGCGGGCACCAACGCGATCGAGGCGATCTTCAGATTTGAAACCGCCGAGGGCCGCGGCACCGGGGTTCTACGGCTGACCCCCGATGCCAACGATGGCAACACGCTGAAAGCGTGGACGCTGCTCACGGCGCTCGACGAGATAAAGGGGTTCGAGGAACAGGTCGGGAGATCACGGCCCAAGGGTAAGTCCTATTCGCACAATTTTCGTGGCCCGAACTGGCTCGATCTCAGGAGATCCGCCGCCGAGTATGTCGAGAGGGATCCGGTTGTGCTGGTCGTCGGCGGGGGGCAGGCCGGGCTTTCGATCGCCGCACGCCTGACGCAATTGCAGGTCGATACGCTGATTGTGGACCGCGAACAGCGCATCGGTGACAACTGGCGCAATCGCTATCACGCGCTGACCCTGCACAACCAGGTGCACGTCAACCACCTTCCGTACATGCCTTTTCCACCGAGCTGGCCGACCTACATTCCCAAAGACAAACTGGCCGGCTGGTTCGAGGCCTACGTGGAAGGCATGGAGCTCAACTACTGGACGGCCACGGAATTCGAGGGCGGCGCGTACAACGAAAGAGAAGAGCGATGGTCCGTTATGCTACGTCGGGCGGACGGCACCAAGCGGGAGATGCGTCCACGACACGTCGTGATGGCCACCGGAGTCAGCGGCATTCCGAACCTTCCCGATATCCCGACGTTGCGGAACTTCGGCGGCAAGATTCTGCACTCCAGCCAATACGACGACGGCGAGGCATGGAAGGGGATGAATGTCCTCGTCATCGGCACCGGCAACAGCGGCCATGATATTGCGCAGGACCTGTACTCGAGCGGGGCAAAGGTCACTCTCGTTCAACGCAATTCGACCCTGATCGTCAATATCGAGCCAAGCGCGCAACTTCCCTACGCGTTGTATGACGAAGGACCTCCTCTGGAGGACTGCGACCTCATCACGGCGTCCATCCCGCTTCCACTGGCAAGGAAAAATCACATCCTGTTGACCGAACGAGCGAAGAATCTGGACCGGGAACTCCTCGATGGGCTGGAGCGCGTGGGGTTCAAGCTTGATTTCGGGGAAGACGGAACAGGCTGGCAGTTCAAGTACCTCACCCGCGGCGGCGGCTACTACTTCAATGTCGGCTGTTCCGATTTGATCGTTGAAGGTGAGATAGGACTGGTGCAATTTTCCGATATCGCTGAGTTCGTCGCAGAGGGAGCGCGGATGCGCACCGGCGATACGCTTGCCGCCGATCTGATCGTGTTGGCGACCGGCTACAAAGGCCAGGAGTATCTGGTTCGCAAGCTGTTTGGCGACGATGTTGCCGCCCGCGTTGGCCCGATCTGGGGATTCGGCGATGAACAGGAGTTGCGCAACATGTTTACGCGCACCGCGCAGCCGGGCCTCTGGTTTATCGCTGGCAGTCTGGCCCAGTGCCGCATCTACTCCAAGTATCTCGGGCTGCAGATAAAAGCCTGCGAGGTAGGCCTGCTACCCCGGCTTCGCGCCCTTCCGGACGCCCTAGGAGTTGTGGGCGATTCTCGCTAGGTCTCTCCGCGAAAGAGACCACGGTAGAGATCTTAACCGCCGGAGGATTATATGGATTCGGTTAATCAACGGCAAATTACACAGGAGGGAGAACCATGGCAATCGAACTTTATTGGGGCAGCGGCAGTCCTTTCGCTTGGCGGGTCATGCTGACGTTGGAAGTGAAAGGGCTCAAGTATGAATCGAAACTCTTGGAGTTTTCCAAAGGCGAAAACAAAGCGCCGGCCTATCTTCAGCTCAATCCACGTGGCAAAGTTCCCACTCTCAAAGATGGAGATTTCGTCCTCTATGAGTCGCTGGCAATCATGAGTTACCTCGATCGCAAATATCCCGAGCCGCCGCTTTTCGGTTAAACGCCCGAGGAGACGGGTTTGATTTGGCGCGCGCTCGCTGAATGTGAGTTCTATTTCGTGAGCGCCGGGGACAAAGTCGTTCGCCCGATTTTCTTTGGCAAAGGATTGGACAAAGTCGAAGAGATCCAACAGGCTGCGCAAACGCTTCGCCACGAGCTCAAGATGATCGACCAGCGCCTGGCCGGCTCGTCTTGGCTAGTCGGCGATAAGATTTCTGCCGCGGACATCGGAATATTTCCATTGGTCCAACTGCTCCTGCGCGCTGCATCCAAAGAAGCCGCCCAGCCGTTCAATTTAGGCCTGCTCCCGCTCGGGCAAACGTTTCCCAACGTCGCCAGATGGGTGCAGCGCATCGAAGCGCTGCCGAATTACCAGCGCACTTACCCGCCGCATTGGAGACAGTAGTACCGTTCAATGTTGCGACTCGACAATTGCTCGAAATCCTGACTAGGCAGAGGCGGTTGATTCTAAACGCCTACCGGCTCGGGCAAATCAAACCCAGGTGCCGCAGATGCTGGTCGTCGCATGGCAGGAGACTCCCAACCTTCCGGGACTTTAGCCGAGACTCCGACAATCGGGGGCATTTGTTGTCGATTTTGGGCTCTGCCGATCGACTATCAAGGGTGAAAGCCATTCCACGATTAAGAAGTGAGCCATGAAGCACCTGTGCCTGGTCAGCAAGTCCGTCTTGAACGGGGTCCTGGTCGGTGTATATGCTTGACGTTGTGAACGGGCAAATACTTTCGCCGCAAGAGGCGGATCTCCTGCACAGCCAGTACCAGGCTCTGCTCGAGATTTCGGAGGCCATCGCCGTGCACCGGGATCTGAACGAGCTGTTTCAAGATCTCGCCCAACGACTCCCTCGCATCGTCCCGTTCGATTTTATCAATCTCGTCTTGCATGATCCCACACGCGAGCTCATGCGCCTGCACACCTTGGTGGCACCGGAGACGAGCACGATCAGACCGGGGCTGGAACTGCCCATTGATGAATCTCCAGCAGGATTGGTATGGAAAAGTCAGCAACCCTTGATGATCGAGGTCGAGAACGTGGCGGTGGAAAGCCGTTTTCCTAAATTGATACCACTGTTGCGCAAGAATGACGTGCAATCCTACTGCGTGGTACCTCTCACCACGGCACTGCGTCGTCTGGGCGCGATGGGATTCGGGAGTCTGCAAAGGAAAAGCTATCCGAAAGCAGACTTCGACTTCATGCAGCAAGTAGCCAACCAGGTGGCGGTCGCGTTGGATAACGCGCTTAACTTCGAGCAGGCGCAATCCGTTCAGCAACAACTCAAGGAAGAGCACGACCGCTTGAGGCTCTTGCTGGATGTCAACAACACGATCGTCTCGGCGCTGGATTTACGCGAACTGCTCAACGCCGTCTCCGCATCGCTGCGACGCTTGGTGCCGCACGAGTATGCCAGCCTTTCGCTCTATGACGCCGAAACCCAGCGTTTGCAGATTCACGTGTTGGATTTTCCCGCCAGCAAGGGCCTGATCCAGGAAGGCCTCTGGATCCCTGTGGAGGGTACGCCCCACGGCCGAGCCTTAACCTCACGTCAACCGCTGTTCGTTACGCTCCAGGAGATTGAGCAATTTGACCTTACGCCGCGCATCCGCGCGGAAGGGCTTAAGTCCGGCTGTTTCTTGCCTCTCATTTCGCACGGCCGGCCCCTCGGCACGCTGGTGGTGGCGAGTTTACAAGAGGAGACTTTCCCTCAAAAAGATGCGGATTTGCTTCATCACGTCGCCAATCAAATAGCGATCGCCGTAGAGAATGCGCTCTCCTATCGGCAGGTCGTGGACCGGGCGAATAAACTCAGCGAGGAGAGACTTTACCTGCAAGATGAGATTCGCACCGAATACAACTTCGAAGAGATCATCGGTGAAAGTCGCGCGTTGAAGATGATTCTGGAACAACTGCAAACCGTAGCGCCCACGGATTCGACGATTCTCATTCTTGGCGAAACTGGCACCGGCAAAGAATTGATCGCTCGCGCTATTCACAACCTGAGCGGCCGCCGGGAGCGTACCCTCGTGAAAGTGAACTGCGCTGCGATTCCAACGGGCTTGCTTGAAAGCGAATTGTTCGGTCACGAAAAGGGGGCCTTCACCGGCGCCATCACGCAGCGAGTGGGTCGGTTCGAACTGGCGCATCGGGGCACAATCTTTCTCGACGAGGTGGGCGACATCGCGCTTGAACTTCAGCCCAAACTCTTACGCGTTCTCCAGGAACAAGAGTTCGAGCGCCTGGGCAGCGCGCGAACGATTCGTGTGGACGTTCGCCTGGTGGCCGCTACCAATGCGGATTTGGCGCAAAAAGTGGCGCAAAATCAATTTCGGAGCGACCTCTATTACCGGCTCAACGTTTTCCCGGTCGTGATCCCTCCGCTGCGTGAGCGAAGGGAAGATATCCCTCTCCTCGTGCGTTACTTCGCGCAGAAATACGCGCGACGCATGAAAAAGCCGATCGAGGCGATTCCGACCAAGGCGATGACCACCTTGAGTGAATACCACTGGCCCGGCAATGTGCGTGAACTGGAAAACTTCATCGAGCGCGCCGTCATTCTATCGCCAGGTGCCGATCTTCACGTGCCACTTTCGGAACTGAAGCCGCTGACGGGAAACGCTACTAACGGCGCGAAGACTCTGGAGGGCATTGAGCGCGAGCATATTCTAAAGATTTTGCGTCAAACGAATTGGATAATCGGGGGACGGTCGGGAGCTGCGACGCAACTCGGTATGCAACGCTCAACCCTTCAATCCCGGATGAAAAAGCTGGGCATCGCTCGCCCCAAGTAGAGCCGACATTTCAGCGCCCAGCCGATAACTCGGCACACTTCGCTTTCAAGCCGAAAGCGGGCCGTCGCTGTATTTTCCTTTTCTAGACGTAACGTGCTTTGGCACAGCGCTTGCGGCGTTATTTGGCGGCGTGGTCGCGACAGGCCATTGCGTAACAACGACAATCAGCCACGCCGCCGGGATGAACAGGAGCATAGATATGAACGTCAAATGGATTTGCGGATGGTTATCGCTCGCGCTGGTAATACTTGTGCTACTAAGTGCTGGCCCCGGGGTCGCGGGAGAAGCCAATGACCAACTCAAGCAATCAGTGGATAAGGTTTTGGCAATCTTAAACGACCCGACACTTAAAGGAACGGGCAACTCCCAAGAGCGGCGACAAAAGATCAAAGAAGTCGTCTATTCCAGGTTCGATTTTAACGAAATGGCTAGACGTTCTCTGGGTCCCCAATGGCAGAAGCGCAGCCCTGAAGAGCAAAAGGAGTTTGTGCAACTCTTCACCAGTCTCCTCGAACACGCTTACCTCGAGAACATCGAGTCCTACAACGGGGAAAAGGTACGCTTTTTGAACGAGCGGCAGGATAAGGACTTTGCCGAGGTCAACACCAAAGTTATCAACAACAAAGGACAGGAGTTTTCGCTGGATTACCGGCTCCAAAACGCGAATGGAGATTGGAAGGTAATCGACGTGGTTATCGAAAACATCAGCCTGGTCAATAATTACCGAGCGCAGTTTAACCGGCTTCTGGCCAAATCTTCTTTTGCCGAGCTTCTCGAGACCATGAAGCAAAAGAAATTGAGCGTGCCCGGGGCAAAGAGTTAGCCGTATTGATTGGTGGTGGACGCAAGAGGGTTTCATCCCGCTTTCAGATGGAGTAAGCGAAGTTCTTGCCGTGGGGAAAAATTCCGGGGACACAATACCAATTCTTCTTGACTCGAAGATGAGGTGGTGGAACAGGATCTTGGCCAGAAGCGGGGCAATCGGTGGCGGTTGCCCCGTCTGCCGCGTGGTCAGGCGAGGTGACCCGTTGAACAGCTCCGGCAGCGCAGCAAGAAGCCAGGGCAAGTCAATGAAAGCTGTCGCGGGGTTTGAGGCGGGTTTCTGCGATTGCGCGCACCATCCGGCACGCCGATGAGCTGGACGGCGGCGTTGGTGAGAAAGATGTTGTCCCCGTTGTTGCCGAGAGTGAGATTGGCGCCGTCAATGTTACCGTGAACATCGTTGATAGCAATCACACGCACCTTCATGGTCTTACCGACAGCAGCTACTTATGCCAATCGGCCGCCCAGCATCACCTGGGCACGCGAATGGTCGGGCAAATGAGAGACGGCTCGCTCAGATTAGACATAGCATTTAACTTCCAAGCGATTAGTTCACTGCGTATTTTACCAGGACTCAGCCCTAATACAGCGCAGACCGTTTCAAACGAAAAGAGCCGATCACCTTCTCTCTCGAATAGCCAGGTTTCGGCCTCCTTGAAAAGGGCGTTCCCAAGATGCATCCGTTTCTTGTAGTTCATGATGGCATCCTTCAAAACCGCGAGCATCAACTCCTTTTCAGGTTGGGAGTAGTTCTTCCTTATGACGGTCTCCCAATATTTGAAGGTGACCGCCATATCGTCCGCGAAACCTCTGACAGGAGCTTTATTTTCCATCGTCCCGATCCTTTCCGTCCTAAGAAATACGTTTAGGGCGACTAAAAATTTGTTTTGGTATCGCTTCCGCTCGAGAAGATCGCAAGGACTCTTTACGGTTTTATTGCGGTCGAATGAAACTATTTTGAAGTGTGCGAGGATCCGAGAGATAACGTGGAAAGCTCTACTGTCTTTCGTGTGCATGGACAATCAGCGTCGAAAGCAATCCTCTCGATCGTGAAAGATTGAGAAGCCTATCGATTCGGCAACAAAGATGATCGAGGTTTTGGTGGAGGATTACTTGCGCGGCAGGGCAATCATGGCGGAGCTGGGTAGGCCAAATCCGCAGCGTGATAACAGGTACCGATCAAATTCCTGGTCCGTGGCAAACTTGAAGCGAACCGCGCCATTTTGATGCCAGAGTTCTTTGGACGGAACTTGGCATTGGCTGCAAGCGGTCCCTCTTTCGCAATCGGTAACCGGCGTTCCGGTAGTGATCGTCGCGGTGTTGCCCATTCTCGGGTCAAGGCCCCGAGCATTGGCGCGCACAACCACGCCTTTGCCGACGTAATTGACGCCGGGAAACTTCCGCGCCGCTCGATCGGGATTGAGGTCCACCGTGGTTTCGGAGAATACGCCGCCGAGGATCTCACGGGTTTTGGCGTCAAATTCGACTTGTTCGCCGGTTGGGAGCGTGACAACGTAGCGCGCGCCCGAGCCAACAATCGCCGGCAGATAGTTTCTCGGAAAAAAATGAAAGATGCTGTTCATAAGCTCGCTGAGTCTAAACTGTTTGTCCCGGGACGGTGCCCAATCCGAGATGAATAGCTGAATATCCTGTCTAGCCCGGTCGTCAAAGCGAAATTGGAAATCCCTGGTGAAAAGCAAATTTTTTCCGATGTCATAACGGGGAGGAAGTATCCGGTTGCCGCCGCGGTTGGAAAATTCAAAGCCGACGATTTGGCTTTGCCGATCCTTTCGGTATTGCCACCCGGCGTGGATCGGTGCGTGGGGCGATCTTTCCAGCAGCATCGTATCGTAAGCGATTCTGGTCGAAGCCAATTCTTTTCCCGGTGCGCCGACGATGGATTCCGGCAAGCGTTCGGTTTGCTTGGGTTCGCTTGAAAGCTTCGGCTCTTTGCTGCGTTCCTGGTCAATTGCGGTTGATTCCGACTTGGTCTGTGCATCAGTCTTGGCAGCAGACTCCGCTTTCTCGCCTTCAGAGCCACGCTCGGATGTCGGCGCAACCGGACCTGTCCTGCAGCTCTGTTGAAAAGCCACTACTGCAAAGAACAAAAATGTATATATTTGAGTTCGTCGGAGAACCATTTTGTGCTTCGCGGACATAGACGGGCGGTTACATGTTTGAAATCGCTATTGCAGGTTATCCTTGTATCTCCGCTTTACTGGGCTTGATCATCAAAGGCAACGTCCATGCCAAGGCGAAGTCAAATTTTTTGAGCCTTTGGTGCTCGGAACGAGCATAGAGTTTACTGAAGAACTTTCAAGAGCTGCCAAAGTCGGGGCTTGAGCACCGAGTGCCCATGTCAACAGATAAGATTGGTGTTGGTATTTGGCTGCAGGTTGCAGGCTTTAGCCCGATCTGGCAGCGGCACGTTGCAATATTTCTTCGGACGTGAGGTCTTCCTTGTGGGTAGCAATTGTCCAAATGTGTCCGAATGGATCCTCTAGAGTTCCGGCTCGATCGCCGTAAAACTGATCGCTCATTGGTTTGACGATTTTGGCTCCCCTAGCGATGGCCCGGTTGAATATCTCATCGCAATCATCCACGTAGAGTAGAATACTCACCGGTGAGCCGCCGAAGGATTGGGGACCACGCGACCCCATCTCGGGGTACTCGTCGGCCAGCATCATCCGAGAATCCCCGATTTTGATTTCGGCGTGTCCTACCTTGCCGCTGGTTTCGGATAAACACATCAATACCTTCGCCTTAAACGCCTGTTTGTAGTAATCGATTGCGCTCGCTGCATCTTTGATAATCAAATAAGGTGTCACCGTTCGGTAGCCTCGCGGGACGGATTTCGGCTTCTTCAGCATAAGTCTTCTCCTTCTGAAAAGGGCTTGAGTGTTCCTCTTAGTGCCCAGGAGTGAAACAAATTTTTTTTCGCAAGACATATGCCACGATGATCTCGCGGGTATACTGTTATTTGGTATGGAGATTTGCCTATTTCAGGAATGTTTTTGTATGAATTCTCCTGCAGGATGTGGCGAAAAAGGCTTAAAAACTTCAATCACTTAACGGGGTCTACGGTCTTGAAAAAATGTGGAAAGGAGCCATGATGGATTTCGTGGAAACCGTGAAAATAGACGACCCGCGACTGGACGAAAGTTTTTCATTTCTTTTTGTATTCAGAAAAGGCGACGTTGTTGTCAATAGAGAGAATCGAGCTTTACGGGGACTGATAAACGACGGTGTCTATCTCGGAGAGTTTCCTAACCGAGCGGCAGGAGCCCTCAATCCGAGAGGTAAGACGGTGTACGAGGTCAAGTTTCCAGACGAGGTATTGCAAATCTTCGATGAAAAGGACATCGAAAAAGTTTCGGAGTGAACAGTCTGGAAGCGGCGTCTTAGCTTCTACCGCTAATTGTTTTGAATAGTCCTTCTCTTTCCAACTCGTCTAGCAGCCGTTCATCGACATACCTGTCTACGTTTGTATCGAGCTTGGTGCCCGGGGTGCGTTGGGCAATCATCTCCATGGCAACGCGTATGCCGTCGTGCGAAATTCTTGGTGGAAAAGAAAAAGTCGAGGCGAAATATTGATAGGTCTCTTCGACGACGGCGGGGTTTTTCTGCTTCATCCGCTGGTTGTAAATCGTCAGGGCTTTCTCTTTGTTGGTCATGAACTGGTAGGTGGCCTCGCTATAGGCCTGCAAAAAGCGCTTGACGACGTCACGATTCTTTTCGAGAAAGGAGCGGCGCGTAGCGATGACGTTCATGGGAAAGGCGGCGGCTTTGAGATCGGTCATGTGAGCGAGGGTGGGTAAACCCATACGCGACGCTTCTCCTGTTTCCGGCGGAGCGAGCAACGTAGCATCAAGACCGCCGCTGGAAAGGGCGACTAGACGGTTGGCTGCCGGACCGCTGGCAAGTAAAGTTACGGATTGCCGCGGGATGTTCCACTCTTTTAGTGCCAGAACCATAGAAACTTCGTGGGCGCCGCCAAAGGCGACGATGCCGACCTTTTTGCCGATCAAATCTGCCGGCTTGGTGATATTTTTTTGCGCCACAAGGCTAAAGGGAAATTTGTTCAGCGATGCAGAAATCAGCACAAGATCCGCTCCCTGATTGATGGCGGCAATCAGGGCGGTCCCATCGATCTGCCCAAAGTGGGTGCTTCCTCCCAATAGAGCTTGCGCTCCTCGGGCTGATCCGGGAATCATGACCAGTTCCGTGCTCAAGCCGTATTTGGAAAAAAGCCCCAAGTCTTTAGCCGCCCAGGCAGGTGCTTGGAATCCGGCAAAACCGGCGTAGCTTACTAGCAAACGCTCTTGCGCGCCGATAGTTAAGGGCGCGATGCCGATTATAAGAATGACTATGAAACCGTAGACTGTTAACATCTTGACCTCCTCTATTGCAGGGATGTCCCAGGATGCGATTCCGGTACCTCCCCTAGAAACCGCGCGATTTAATCCCCATCGAATAGAAATAGTCAAGCCGTTCAGCTGTTCGATTGCATACGAACAGACGGAGTTGTGAGTTTTCTGCACAAACTCTGTAGGAAAATTCCTACTAACCACTGGCGCAAAATCTTTTAGAGTTGAGGAAAAGCGCTCTGAATCCCTGCCTTCCTTAAAAGAAGGAAAATGGCATAGGCCTTGCGGAATTAAAACGCAAGATTGGAAAGATTTTTTTTCGGTTAACTGTGAAGGGAGGTGTAGTTATGGCAGAGCAACCCAACGAGTTCAAGTTTCATAGCTGTGGAAGATCGTTTAGTTCTGAGGACCAGCTACGTGAACATGAGAAAAACTGTTCGGGCCGCCGTCCGCACGGCGGCTAGTACCGGGCAACTTCGAATACGAGCCGTTTGGATACGGATGACTGGAATCGGGATTACGTAACCACAAAGCTTATTCACATAGGAGATTTGTATGAAGGGGAATCCGCGGGTCGCTTCCGCCAATTATGTTGTCTTGCTGGTTGCCATTTTTATGGCTTCAGCTTGTGAGCCTGTCGCGCTCCGGCCACAACCGGATGTGGATAGAAGGGGAATCGAGCGACCGCCGGATGGTCGCGGAACCGCAAAGGACGAAATTATCGGTACAGTAGAACGGGTTGACAGGACCAAAAATGAAATTCAGTTGCGGACAACGGAAGCCAAAGTAATCGTCATTAAATATGATCCGGCTACTCCCGTATACCGCCGAGAGCGCGAAGTCGGCATCGACGCGTTACGTCCACGCGATCTGATTCTGGTTCGGGTATCGAAAACGCCCCGGGGTGACCAATACGCAGATCTTATCCGGTTAAACGACAGAAAGGAGCAATAATCTGTGAAGACGGTCGTCGGTATCTTTAAAACCCGGCAGGAAGCGACTAAGGCCGCGAATCTCCTAAAGGCGGCGGGCTTCGATGGAAAGCATGTGATCATTTTGTCGCCAGGCACCGCTGACGCCAATATTGAGGCAGCAGTGCCAATGGAGGAGGCAGAACAGCCGGGCATGGGAAAGGCCATAGGCAGCGTTGTTGGAGGAGCGGTTGGCCTCGGCGCCGGAGCCTTGATCGCCAATCTTCTATTGCCTGGGATTGGCCCCGTCCTAGCGGTGACATTTGCAGCGGCGGCCGGCGGATTGGGTGGCGCCGCAGCCGGAGCGGCGGCAGGTGGCGCACTGGAAAATATTTTGTCCATCGGTGTGCCCAAAGACGAGATCTTTTTTTATGAGGATGCGCTTCGACAAGGGCGGTCGGTCGTCGTCGGCCTTTCGGAGCACGACGATCAAATCGAAGCGGGACGCGATATCTTGACCCAAGCCGGTGCGGAGACTCTGGACGCTGCGCGAGAACAATGGTGGATCGGTTTAAGAGATGCCGAGGCGGTTGCTTATTCCAAGCCGGAGCATTTCGCCCGCGAGGAGAATACCTTCCGCTTAGGCTTCGCGGCGGCATTGGAACCGCCAGTGCGCGGTCGGTCGTTTGACCAAGCAGTAGAGTATCTAAGCAAAAACTATCCGGATGCTTACCGGAAAGAGAGTTTTCGCCAGGGATTCGAACGAGGCAGGCACTACTACGAGAAACTGTCGCAAGCCGAAGTTGGTCGCTAGTGGAAATAACTATTTCACATCATCAAGAAATTTGTTCTTAACGCCTCTTGAAGACGTGTCGATTGCACCCTAGATTTAGATCTGCCGCCCGCAGCGGAGATCCCGGCACGCGTGACCACGTCTTTACTAGGACTACGTAACAGATTCTTTTTCTCCTTCCTGGTTACTGGTTGGATATTTTTCGCCCGGCCCGTCTTAGGCATCCAGCTCGAGGAGCTGGATGCTGCACGACAATGGCGAGTAGAAAAAATCGAGATCTCCGGAAATACAAAATTCTCTGACACTGAGATCCTACGGGAGCTGCTTACCAAAGTTCGGCCTTGGTATCTGTTTTGGGAAGCGGAAAGCAGTTTCGATCCAATCACTTTTCGCGAGGATTTGGAACGCATCAGACGTTTCTACGAGGCAAGGGGATATTACCAAACTCGCGTAACCTATGACCTGACCGCGGATCCGCAGAGCGGACAGGTGGAAGTAAAGATCGAAGTGTTCGAAGGCCCACCGGTCATCGTATCTGAAGTTCATGTTGAGGTTTCGGACGGTTCTTCATTATCGCCGCCACAGCTGCCGCTCAAACAAGGCGAGATTTTCGGCGAAGAATCCTATCGCAAAGGCGAGGAAACGCTGCGGAATTTTTTCTTGGAGCATGGCTACGCTCATGTGACGACGGAAAGACGTGCCGAGGTGAACGTTGATAAGAATCAGGCGAGTGCTTGGTACCAGGCGGATCCCGGGCCGTTGAGCGTCTTCGGAGAAACGACGGTTGCAGGGACAGACAAGGTAGATCCTGAAATTGTATTACGGGAACTGTCCTATAAACCTGGTGAAATCTTTTCGCCGGCAAAAATTGCTGAATCGCAGGCGAAGATTTTGGCCCTCGATCTATTCGGCTTGGTGCGGATTGCGCCCAAGGAGGTTTCTGGAAAGCCCAGTATAGTTCCCATGGAGGTGCAGGTTTCGGAAAAAGAACCGCGCGAAATTAGGGTCGGGATCGGGTACGGCACCGAGGACGAGTTTCGTGCTCAGCTACGCTGGCAGCATAACAACTGGCTTGGCAACGGAAGACGTTTATCCGTCGAGGCCAAATATTCCTCCATTACTACCACTGGGGCGATTACCCTAGTTCAGCCCCATTTTTTTTCCCCACGTACCCGAGGGATACTTAGTCTCAGGCAAGATAGGGAGGATGAAGATACCTATGTGCTCAACGCGTCGCGGTTTAATCCTCGGGTAGAGCACGGATTCACGCCGCAGTTGGTGGGGTTCATCGGCTACCGGCTAGAGTACGACCGCTTCGACAAGATCGGTGAGGCGGCGATCGAGGCGCTGGGGGGTGTCCGGGAGCGAGGCATGATGTCGGGTCCGACCCTCGGCGTGGTGTGGAACACTTCGGATGGGCCACTCAATCCAACCAAGGGCGAGGTCGTGAGCTTTACCTTCGGGCAGGCTGGAAAAATTTGGGGTGGGCAGTACAGCTTTTACAAGGTTACGACAGAGGCGAAGAAGTATCACTTACTCGGCTGGGAGACCATCCTCGCAGGCCGGCTGAAAATCGGTTTCGCCGAGCCTTTGGGATCCGAGGAGAATCTGCCGATCTCCGAGCGACTCTATGCCGGAGGAGAAAAGAGCGTGCGGGGATACGCCCGGAGAAAGCTGGGCCCTTTGGACTCCAGAGGTAATCCCATTGGAGGTCTGAGTCTGATTGAAGGCTCCGTGGAGCTCAGGCGGCCTATCTGGGGTCCGCTTGGCGGAGCACTATTTATCGATTTCGGTCAGGTCTCGCTCCGATCGTTTGATCTGCCGGTGAACGATCTGAAGTTTGGTTCCGGTTTCGGTCTCAACTATCAGACCCCCCTAGGACCGCTGGCGCTGTACCTGGGATTTCCCTGGCGGCCGCCACGCGGCGAAGCAAGTTGGCAAATTTATTTCAGTGTGGGAGCATACTTTTAGGGCATGGAAAAATTTTGGCGGCTTTGCCGCTGGCTGAGATTGGCGTTGGTGGTCTTGCTCGTGCTGGGGGTCGCTGGGTTAGCGTTTTACACCCATACGGATGGCTTTCGCGAGTTCGTGCGGCAGAAATTGGTTACGGCGATCAATGACTCAATGCGAGGAAAGATCAGTGTCACAAGATTGGACGGGTCGGTTTGGGGTAGCCTGACCTTGATTGATGTGCGTCTGGTTGACAATGAAGGCGAGATTGCTCGGATCCCGCGCGTCAAGGTCAACTATGCTTTGCTTCCTCTCATTTGGGGTCGGATTCAAGTTTTTCGCTTGGAGGCCGCTCAACCGCTTGTGTGGTTGAAAGAAGGACGAGACGGAATTTGGAATATTGTTGACGCATTCTCGCCGGTTGAACCGGAATCCGAAACACCCAGCCTGATCGTCTCCATCAGTTCTCTCGAATTACAAAAGTCTGATATCGATGTCAGTTTTTCCGGCAGCTCCTATCGTCTGACGGACTTGGATCTCCAAGGCACGGTTGGAATTCGCCCGGACGTTACCGCTGTCGACGTGCGGCAGGTTTCCTCTCGTCTGCTGGCAAAGGGTATGCCCGAGGCACGGGTAAAGGGAGGCCTCGCGTATGAGGATAGCGGTGGACGGGAGAGTCTAAAGTTCAGAGACTTCTTCATCGAGAGCGGCAGCTCTGGCTTGAGATTAACTGGAAAAATTGACGATCTGAACACGCTTGAGACGGAAGCCAAGGTGTCCATCGATAAACTGGCGCCTGCGGATATCGCGCATTTTGTTCCGCAGTGGCCGGTCAAAGCCAATGTTTCGGGGACGGCCGATCTCCACGGACCGCTCACGGCTCTGAAAGGGGATTTTTCACTGTCCGTGGCGGATGGCTCTTTATCAGGCAACTTTCAGACGGACATAGCCCGGGATTTGCCGATGTACAAAGGCAGCGTAAAAATCGCCCAAGTCAACCTGGCCAAATTGCTCGAACGAAAAGAGCTCCGGGGGATTGTAAGCGCGCTGGTTGAAGTCAACGGGAGCGGATTCGCCCTGGCGAATCTTGCCGGGCAGGGCGAGGCCAATATTCGATCTACTGAAGTCGCCGCCTGGAATCTGGGCGACGTTTCGCTCAAAGGGAGTCTTGCGCGCAGCGAAGCCAAAATGACCGGTCATTTGAAGAGTGAGCTCGGGTACGCCGATTGGCAAGGACAGATCGCTTTCAAAGATATT
>JAHKKJ010000275.1 GCA_020027655.1 Deltaproteobacteria bacterium
CGTCGGCATTCCCAGTCCGCGGGTGGAAGGAGAGGAAAAAGTTGGGGGCAAGGCGCTCTACGCGGTGGATGTCGTGTTGCCGAATATCCTTTGGGTCAAAGTACTGCGCAGTCCCATCGCCCATGGAAAGATCAAGAGGATCGATATCACCGAGGCGCAAAGACTACCGGGAGTGAAGGCGGTCCTTACCGGACAAGACATCACCGGCGTGAGGATCGGCAAGAAGATCGTGGATATACCATTGCTGGCCGACGGTGTCGTCCGCTACATCGGGGAAAAGGTGGCAGCCGTGGCCGCTGAAACTGAAGAAGCGGCCGAGCGGGCTGTGGATTTGATTGACGTTGAATACGAAGAGCTTCCTGTCGTAGCCGACCCGCTGGAGGCAGTACAATCGTCCGCGCCGCTGCTTCATCCCGACGTGGCAAATTACAAAGGACTGCTGCACAAAATCGAAGTCCCGAGCAATGTATTCGTTCACTTGACATGGAACAAAGGGAATGTCGAAGAGGGATTTCGGCAGTCCGACGTCGTTGTTGAAAATACGTTTCAGGTGCCGGCGGTCCATCAGGCCTATATCGAACCCCATTCCTGCGTCGTGCAAGTCAAGCCCGACGGCAGCGCCGAGGTCTGGGCTTCAACCAAGAGCCCGTTTGCAATGCGGGAGCAAGTGGGAAGCGCGCTGCAAATTGTCCCCACTGATATCGTGATTCATCCTTGCTATGTCGGCGGGGATTTTGGCGGAAAGGGAGATGCCAACGAAGTCGCTCTTTGCTATGTGCTGTCGAAGAAAAGTGGCCGGCCGGTGAAATTCCTCGTTGATTATACCGAGGAGCTCATCGCCGGCAATCCACGCCACGGCGCAACGATCAAGATCAAAACCGGCGTGAAAAAAAACGGGCTCCTGATCGCCCAGCAGATGGAATATATTTTTGACAGCGGCGCTTATGGCGCGTACAGACCCCAGGGTTTTCTTGTGGGCGCGCACGAAGCCTCAGGGCCGTACCGGATTCCCAACACCTGCATCGAAGAGAAATACGTTTACACCAATAAATTTCCCTGCGGATACATGCGCGCACCGGGCCACCCTCAAGGTTCTTTTGCCAGTGAAAGCCAGGCCAACATCGTGGCAAACAAATTGGGCATCGATCCGGCCGAATACCGGCGGATGAATTTTATGCAGGACGGCGACCATTTCCCGGTGGGAGAAAGCATTGCCCACGTTAAAGCGGCGGAGACCTTAAAGAAGGCCTTGGAGGAATCGGGGTATCATGCCGCCAAGGCAAGAAATGTAGGGCGCGGCTGCGCCGTCGGCAATTGGGTTTCCAAAGGCGGTGAATCGTATTGCTTTGTCAAAATCGATGAGAAAGGTGAGGTAACACTCTCTACGGCAGTTATGGATACCGGGCCGGGCGCCTACACCATTATGCGCCAGATCGTCGGCGAAGAGATCAAAGTGCCTCTCGATTCGATCAAAGTCGAGATCCTGGATACCACGAAGGTGCTGAAGGACACGGGGGTGCGGGGGAGCAGCAGCACCCGAGTCCACGGCGGGTCCGCCTATGAGGCGGGCAAGAAGGCACGCGAGGAAATTTTGCGTGCCGCCGCCCAGGCGATGAATGCGTCGCCGGAAGAATTGATACTGTATGACGGTGGAGTGACCCATGGCCGCGCCGAAAGGCGGATGAGTTTCGCCGAGATCGCCCGTGCCAACGGCGGCCCCATCGTGGCAGAGGGACATTACGTCAACATGAAAGAGGGCCCCGAGACCTCGACGGTGGCGCAAGTGGCGGAGGTGGAGGTAGACGAGGAAACCGGCGAGGTTGATGTCCGGCGGATTACGACCTCGCACAACACGGGCAACATTTTGAATCCTCTAACCCATCAGGGGCAGATCGACGGCGCAGTGGTGATGGGGATGGGTTATGGCATCATGGAACAAATCATGACAGATGATGGAGGTAAAGTCCTGAATGCCAATCTCGGCGACTATAAGATTCCTAATATTAAGGATATCCCGCGGCTAGACACTGCTATCTTCCAATCCGATACCGGCAGCGGGCCGTATAACAGTATGAGCATTGGTGAGACGGCTATCATTCCGACAGCCGCGGCCATCGCCAACGCAGTAGAAGATGCCATCGGGGCGCGCGTCATGTCGCTTCCCATCACCGCGGAAAAAGTGTTGGCGGCCCTTAAGCAGCGCTAGGTCGCAATGCCAAACAACGCTCAATAAATGTTCCGGCGCGAATGCCCGGTATGACCGCGCGCAAATGCGGCTATGGCGTCTGAGCCTTTAAATCGTCTGGTCCGAGCGACGGTTGTTTCCCTAATTGGCCTGCGCGAGGTCTATCGATCGGAAGCGGCGTTTCGACAGGAACTGCTGGTTTTGCTTCTGGTTATTCCTGCCGCCTGGTTTTTAACCAGCGCGGGGGTGGAACGCGCTTTGCTCATTGGAAGTTGGATGTTGGTTATTGTGGTCGAGATGGTTAACTCGGCCATTGAAGCAGCGGTCGATCGCATCGGCAAGGAACGCCATGAGCTTTCGCGGAAAGCAAAAGATTTCGGTTCGGCAGCGGTTTTCTGCTCGATTGTGCTTTCGGCGACTGTTTGGATTTTGATTTTATTTCCCCGGTAGAAACATCTCCAAAAGGATACCCTGATGCACAGGAAGATACGGCTAATAGAGATCGGAATTCTCATCTTTACATTATGTGTAGGTTGGGCTCGTTTCACTCAGGCCGGGGAGCCCCAGGATCTCGTGCGCACGGCGGTCGACAAAGCGGTTCAAATTCTGAAAGATCCGAAATTGCAGCCCGCGGATAAGAAAAAAGAGCGGATCGATCGTCTGAGGGAGGCGGTCAATCCAATCTTTGATTACCAGGAGATGGCCAAGCGAGCCCTCGGTACTCATTGGCGGCGGAGGACTCCGGCCGAGCAGGAGGAGTTTGTCATACTGTTCCGAGACTTTTTGGAGGGAATCTATTCGGACAAGATCGATCTCTACGGCGGAGAAAAGGTGCTGTTTGGCCGCCAGACCGTGGACGAGGATTTTGCCCAGGTTGAATCCACCATCATCAACCCAAAGGGTGAGGAGATCGCCGTGAATTACAAATTACGGCGCGTGAACGGTAAATGGAAAGTCTACGACGCCGTGGTGGAAAATATCAGTATTATTAACAATTACCGATCACAGTTCGATCGAGTTATCTCCGGCTCCTCTTACCAAGAACTTGTGAAACGCTTGCGGGAAAAAGTTGGATAGCTCGGGCAAGCCCTCACCGTCATACCCGCGAAAGCGGGTATCCAGAAGTTTCCTGGATTCCGGGTCGCGCTACCGCGGACTGTGATCCGGGATTGCCCGGAATGACGCCCGAATCATGCAAGGCATTTCGGGAACAACGCATTAGGTTAGCCTTTGAGTCGACTTCGTCTCCCGTGCATTTCGATGAATACATTAAAGAAGGAGGCGATGGTGCGATCTTCCATGTGGGGATGTCCGCTGTTATTTTGATATAGCAGGGTTACGGTGAGCGGTCTTTTGTGCAGTTCGAGTAACTGCGCGTCTTTAGACTTCAGATAAGCACCCAAAGTCCGAAGGGTATTTGAAAGATTGTAGAAGTCAGGCAGACGACCTGATTTAATCCGTTTCTTTTTCCCCTGCCGTTCGATCTCTTCAATTTCTTGGGGACTGTAATTGATCGTGCCGGAGGCGTCGCTTTCGCGTCCACGAGCCCATCGCCTCATGCTGGCAATGAGGGACGAAGGCTTATCCGGAGTGCCGCGTACGATGTAACGTCCGGGCTGGTTCTTTATCTCGAAGACGGTGATTCCACGGATTTCAAGCGCCTGACCGATGGCGCGTAGGTCTTGGTCGTAAGACGTGTTTACTTTCATAAATCCCGGTGTTGAACCAACGTCTAGTTTCACCTTTGGAGTTACAGCGGACTGTAATTAGCACTTGCCCCTTCCATAAACAAGAGCCGCCCCCAACGCTTCCGACAGTTTCCTTGACAACCCCGGAGGTGAAACATATGGTTGATGCAATCACGCAACGCTGATTTGCGTGATGGTAAGGGAGGTTAGGATGGCACGTCCGGAAAAGGTGGGAAGGTCACAGGGCGCTGTAACCTACCGCGGTTTGCGGGATTGGTTGGAGCGGGTGAATGAGATGGGCGAGTTGCTCAAGGTCAATGGCGCCCATTGGGACCGAGAGATGGGTGCCATTACCCAGATGCTCACGGAGGGCGGCAAGGGGAAGGCACCGGCGATTCTATTCGACGAAGTGCCAGGCTATCCGAAGGGGTACCAGACATTGTACGGCCAATTCTCCACTATCAAGCGCGTGGCTCTAACCCTGGGTTTACCCCTTGAGTACGAGCGCAAGGCCGATATCGTAAAAGCCTACCATCACCGCATGGAAGACATGCAATTTATCAAGCCCAGATACGTCAAAACCGGACCGATCTTCGATAATGTTTTAGAGGGTGACAAGGTTAACGTGCTGAAGCTTCCGGCGCCTGTGCATCATCAAAGCGACACCCATCGTTATATCGGTACCGCCGATATGTGCATCACCAAAGATCCGGATGCTGAGTGGTATAATTTCGGTGCCTATCGTTGTCAGGTTTACGATGAAAAAACCATCGGTTGCCAGATCACCGAAGGCAAACACGGGCGCATTCATCGTGACAAGTATTTTGAACGGGGACAGAGCGCCAAGTTCGCCATCGTGTGTGGCCAGGACCCGCTCCTTTACTTACTGTCTGCCAGCCCGCTGCCCAGTGGAGTTTCCGAGTATGACTTTGCCGGCGGTATCCGAGGAGAGCCGGTGGAAGTGGTCAAGGGACCCTTTACCGGGTTTCCGATCCCTGCCGATGCGGAGATTGTTCTCGAAGGTGAAGCCGTTCCCGGTCAATCGAAACCGGAAGGGCCCTTTGGTGAATGGATGGGCTACTATTCGGACGATGTGGTGCCGCGTCCCTGTCTTAATGTGAAGACGGTTATGTATCGCAACAATCCGATCCTTACTTGCGCGCCGCAACACAAGCCGGTGGATGAGACGGGCTTGCTTAAAGGTATCGCGGGGGCAGCGGAGATCTGGAAGGCGCTGGAAGCGTGCGGCCTGCCTGATATCCTCGGCGTGTGGAATCATGAAGGCGCACCGGCCACCCGTTTCACAGCGATTCAGATCCGCCAGCGCTATCCCGGTCATGCACGCAACGTGCTGCATGTGGCGGCGAATTGCATGGCGGGCGCCTATAATGGCAAATGGACGGTGGTCGTAGACGAAGATGTGGATTGCTCCGACATCGATCAGGTGCTGTGGGCGATGGGCACGCGCTTCGACCCGGTGACAGACATTGATGTCGTCCAGAAGGCGTGGTCGTCAGGCCGCGACCCGATGTTTCTGCCGGGGAATTTTAACAACCGCATTCTGATCGACGCCTGTATGCCCTATAATCGAAAACTCAAGGGAGAGTTCCCGAAGGTGGTGGAAGTGCCGGATAACGTGCGTGCGCAGCTAAAGGCGAAGTTCCCGCAGGTTTTTAAATCACAATCCTGAGTCACAAGGAGTCGTCATGGTTTTCGCAAGTTGGCGCGGCGTGGTCGGGGTCGTAAAGCCTACCCATCGGCCGGGCTCCCTCGAAGAGTTCATTCGCTTGCTGCCCGAAGGGATCGGGGTTGTTCCTGTCTACTTGAATTTCAAG
>JAHKKJ010000276.1 GCA_020027655.1 Deltaproteobacteria bacterium
CACTCTTTCCCTACACGACGCTCTTCCGATCTCCGGGTGGCCTCGTTCTCAGGCTCGCCGCCGCGGCGCGCCGGGTTGAGCATCACCCGGACCTTGACGCCGCGCTTCTGCGCCGCGATCACTCCGGCGAGCAGCGCCGGGTCGGAGAACAGAAACATTTTGATGCGCAGCGACTTCTTCGCCGCCGCGATCGCATCGAGGATCGGCCGGGCGGAGTCGTCGGGCATGACGATCAGTGAACGGGACATAGGATCTCCTCTTGTTTCTCAGGTACGAACTCGAAACAAGCGAGGGACGAGGGTCGAGTGTCGAGGGGAAAATCCTCTCGAGGTTGTCCCTCCAAGCTTCTTTGAAATTTTGTGCTTTTTGACATTTACATTTGTTTTGAATTTCGGACTTCGAATTTCGAGTTTATGCCTTTGCGGGTTGCCCGATCTGCACGCGATATAGCTCCGCATAAAACCCGCCGCCCGCCAGCAGCTCGTCGTGGGTGCCTTCCTCCGCGACCACGCCGTCCTTGAGAACGATGATCTTGTGGGCGTCGCGGATGGTGCTCAACCGGTGCGCGATGGTGATCACGGTCCGTCCCTTCATGAGCCGCTCCAGAGCGTCGATCACCAGTTTTTCCGACTCGGTGTCGAGGGCGGCTGTGGGCTCGTCGAGAATGAGGATCGGCGCGTTGCGAATGATCGCGCGAGCAATGCCGATACGCTGCCGCTGGCCGCCCGAGAGCGTGAGGCCGCGCTCGCCTACCATGGAGTCGTAGCCTTTGGGCATCCGGACAATGAACTCATCCGCGTTCGCCAGCTTCGCTGCCGCAACAATTTCGTCTTCACTGGCGTCCGGCCGGCCATAGGCGATGTTATCGCGCACGGTACCCCGGAACAGCACCGTGTCCTGTAGCACGAAGCCGATCTTGCTGCGCAGCCCCTGGAGCTTGTAGTCGCGCAGATCGACGTCATCAATAAGCACCCGTCCTGCGCCCGGATCGTAGAACCGAGGGATCAAACCCACGACCGTCGACTTTCCGCCGCCCGTGGCGCCGACGATCCCTACCAACTGGCCCGGGGCGATGCTGAAGTTAACATCGCGGAGCACGGGTGTTTTGGGATCATAGCCGAAGACTACGTGATCGAACACGATTGCACCCTTCAGCGATTCCGGCTCTCGCGCGTCGAAACGCTCGGGAACGATCGCCACCGTGTTGAGAATCGCCTGCACGCGCTCCATCGCCACTGCTGTTTGCGCGAGGGTGTTGCTCATCTTCGCGAGGTCCTGCACCGGTTTAAAGAACTTCGAGAGATAGGCGAGGAAAACGGTCAGCGCGCCGACGGTCATCATATCGGCGAGGACCAGCGCCGTGCCGCGCCAGAGCACGAATCCCGTGCAGAGCGCGACGACAACCGTGACTGCCGGCGAGAGGAGCGACTTTACCCGCCGGGCCGCGAGGGCAGCGTCGGTTGTTGCCCGACTCACATCGTAGAGACGGGACTCCTCGAGCTCTTGCCGCCCGAAGGCCTGCACGACGCGAATGGATTCGAGTCCCTGCTGGACCACCGCGACGATATCGCTCTGGTGGTGGCGGACCTCGTGGGTAGCGCGCTTGACTGCGCGGTTGAGCCGCGCCACAAACAAAAGCAAAAACGGCACCACTGCAACGGCCATGAGCGCGAAGTCGAATTCCAGCCAGAACATGACGCCCAACATGCCAACGATCGTCAGGATGTCGACCAGGATGCCGAGCGTCGCCGATGATGCGAAGCCCTGAATGGTCTTCACGTCGTCGGTGATGGTGGAAAGGAGCGCGCCGGTCTGGTGGCTGTCGTAGTAGCCGAGCGAGAGGTGCTGCAGGTGGTCATAGACCCGCATGCGCAGATCGTGCGCTACCCACTGGCCCACGCTCTCCGTGTAGTAGTTGTCGATATAGCTGGCGACCGCTCCCAGCGCGGCGATGAGCACGGTGGCGATCCCCGCCAGGGCAGCAAGCTGCATCTTGCTATGGCCGAAAAGGGAGCTTTGAAACGGGGCAAGCCACTCGGGTGCCTTGTGCGTCCCGACCACATTGTCGAGGATCACCTTCAGCGGCCACGGCGCGGCAAGAGACATTGCCGTTTCGACCAGCATGGCGAGCAAGATGACGATGAGCCATCCGTGGTATGGCCTTAGAAGCTCGCTGGCCAGGCGCATCTTGCCACCAGTAGGAGCCTCCGCCGGTCGGGTCACGGCAGTCAAGGGTAACGAGGTCGTGATTTCGGGACTCTTCACCGACGCTCCTTCTTAGGTTGAGTTGACTCCTTTGTTTACCACGAAGATTGCGAAGGTCACGAAGGAGGGCGGGTTTCAAACCCGCCCCTACAGGTTTTGTTTCCCGTCCTTTGCGCTCTTTGTGGTAGATTTTTCCTACTTCGTGCTTTGCGTATTACATAGTCAAAGTTGTCGCGCAAATTTTTCCAGCTGCCCGTAGCGTATGAAAACGGGGATTTGCTCGCGCCAAGCCCGCCTTGAGCGAAGTCAAAAGGACGCCAAGAACGCAAGGAAACCTCTTCTAACAGGAGAGAACAGAGGAAACAAAGTTTATTAATTTATTTCTGTTATCTCCGTTTCAGCCTGAGGCTGATCCGTCCTTTGGCGGAACCTCCTGTAAAAAACCATTTTTGTTCCGTCTCCGGCCTTGGCGGCCTTTGCGCCTTTGCGCGAGTCACTCCCACTTGGTTGCGGCTTCGCCGCGCTCGGTGCGTCGTGGTGCGTGACTCCTCAGTTTCTGCGACACCATCACTAGGCTTTTTTTGCCGCATTGCTAGCAGGAACGGCTTCTGCCGCGTCGTGATCGGAGAGCACGCGCACTTCGCGCTGGGGAAAGGGAAAGCTCATCCCGGCCGCATAAATCGCATCGTAGATGGCCACGGTTAAATCACTGTGGACTTGCATCGAGTTAGCTTGTTCCGTCCAGGCTCGCAGCTCGAAGTTGATCGAACTGTCTCCATAGCTCATAAAAAGACCTCGGGGCGCTGGATCCTGCAACACTTTTGGATGGGCGCCGGCCGCGGTTTCGAGCAGCTCGATCACCTTTTTCGGCTCAGCACCGTAGTTCACGCCCACCGGCAAGTCGAGGCGCCGCAGTTGGTCGCTGAGTGTCCAGTTCGTCACCTGCTCCGTGATGAGCTGCGCGTTGGGGACAATGATTTCCGCTCCCTGTGCCGTCCGCACGACGCTGGCGCGGATGCCGATCCGGCGCACCCTACCTTGAAGGCTGCCTACTTGAACCGTGTCGCCCACATGGATCGGACGCTCGAAGAGCAAAATCAGACCGGAGACAAAGTTGTTCACCACGCTTTGCAGCCCGAAGCCGATGCCGACGCCGAGCGCGCCGAGCAGGACGGTCATCTTCGTCAGGTCCATTCCCAGCACTGCTAGGGCCAACAAGAACCCGACTGCAAGGATGGCATAATTAAGCAGGTTCGAGACGGCATAGGACTGGCCGGCCGCGATCCGGGTTCTGGGATAAACATCCTCTTCGAGCATGAAGCGGATAAAGGTTGATAGCCAATATGCTCCCAACATCGTGAGGAAAAATGCGGCGATGTCGCCCACGGAGGTGCTAAGCGAGCCACGTTCCAACCTGGTGTTGAGAAACCCTATGGCCAGAGACCATGCTGGATCGAAGAGACCGAGATAATCCAAATAGCGGAATAACCAACCGACAGCTACGAGCCATAACAACAACCGGTAGATCCGCCGCTCCAGCAGATCACGGTGATCCTGGACCATATGGAGGAGGCGCAGCGGCCACAAGCGTAAAGCGTACGCAACCACTCCCATGGCGACCTGAACCGACGCGTATAGCTCCAGCGCCAACGCACCCCCGGCGAAAACGCCTGGTATCGTGAGGCGCGCCAAACGCATATAGCCGAAAACGGCGGCTATTAAACCGATGGCCAGGGCGAATAGAACAAAAGCAGCCACCAGCCGCCGCAGAGTGCTCGTTTGGCCCAAACCTCGCGCTGCTCTACGGGCTCCGTAGATCCACAACCAGCCCAACACGACAATCCCAGTGACGGCCTCCAGCACGAGTATTCCCTGACCCATAGGGGGCTCACCGGCGACTGCCCGCCGCACAGTATCGGTGGCGAACAAAATTGCCAGCGCGTAGATTACCGGAGCGACAATAGGCGAAACCACGCGCCGGGTAAGCACGATGATTGGCACAAGCGCCACGATGTTGAACAGCCGCTTCACTGTGATCGGTACCGGCGAAGCAGGCGCCGTGGCGACCATCAAGGTCACAAGCAACGCCGCGGCGAAAACATGATCGAACACAACGGTAGCGTGGGAGGGATGGCTTCCCGCCGATTCCGACGGGCCGACCTGCCGGCGCGCCGCCAACAACACAAGCGATAGCGCTATGAAGATGCCAACGTGCCACGGCATGTGTCGGGAGGGATCACGTACGTACAAAAGGATATCTCTCCAGTAAGACGCGGCGATTTCAGGGAGACGATCCTGAAGAACCTTTGCACGAAACCATAGATCAGCGTTCCAAATAGGTGGGTTCTCCCGCGTGAAGATTCCTCCCACCGTCATTTGTTGAAGCTCGGCGATTTGCGCGAGCGCCCTGTTGCAACCGGCCACTAGTTCGGCGATTTGAGTCTGGAGGTTGAGAACTTCGTCGCGCTGCGCTTGATGCGGTTGTTGCGCTGCCGCAATAGCGGCGAGGGTAGCGTCGATCTGTCGTAGGACCGGAGGCGGCGCCTTTGCGGACTCCTCAGCATCACGGGTCCTGGCCCACGTGTCTTGCAGTTTTTTCAGTTGGGTCAGCGCAACCTGCTGCTTCGTGGCGCGATCGGTAAGCAGGTTTAGCCATACCGTCAACTGCGACTGTCTCTGCTGCCAGATCTGTTCCTGCGCCTGGAGCGTCTCAAGCGCAGGCTGCTCTTTCAGGATGTTCGCAGTGCTTTTGAGCTCCAGGGCTATGTCAACACTCACTTGAGGCAGAAATTTCCGTA
Organism: Deltaproteobacteria bacterium; assembly: GCA_020027655.1. Lineage (GTDB taxonomy): Bacteria > Desulfobacterota > Binatia > UBA9968 > UBA9968 > DAIRFP01. Next base: position 5,004 of record JAHKKJ010000276.1, read on the forward strand.
TCGTTTCGATTTCGCTGCCAGGAGCGAGATTTGTCGCGAAGCCGCGAATCAGATTCCCGACCGCCGTGGCCTGCGTCGCGACCTCTTCAACCGGGATCACTGGTGGGGGCGGTGGGGCAGGGGTCGCCGTTGGAGTCGCAGGTACGGGAGGCTTAAGTGCCTCCGCAGTCTTTTGCTCTACCGCGCTGCTGGGGACTGTCGACAGGGAAAGGAACGCACCGAGCAGGATAGCAACCAATGTCTCCGGCGGGGATTGCAACATCCGGCGTTTTTGCCACAACACCGTACCCATTTTCCTTTGCATATCTCAATCGATGCATTTTTGAAACTGTGATCCCGTTTCTCAGCGCGGGATGATCGAGTCGTCCAGGGTCAGAACATAGGTGATGATTGCGACCAGCATGAGGAGGAGAGCCAGCCACGCGCGCCAATCCTTGTGCAACTTCCTGCCGCTTGAATGCTTATGACTGTGGCTGGCCATCTGTCCCTTGAATAGTTCAACCATTCAAAACGTTCAACAGGTTCAAAGCGCGCCTCGGTCAGCCTTCTGTTTAACCGCAGAGAACCTAGCGCGGCAGAGCCGCAACCAAAAGAAAAATGGATATCACCACGAAGTGATTCATGATCTTACGCTCGCCCACAGAACATGAAAATGCAGATCATCGTCATGCCGGCATGGATTGCCGGCATCCAGGTTCGCAAGG
>JAHKKJ010000277.1 GCA_020027655.1 Deltaproteobacteria bacterium
CAAAGACGGCACCGCTGCGCTGACCGAAATGCGGCTTATCAAAAGCCCTCAGGAAATCGAATTCATGCGCAAAGCCTGCGAAATCTCAATCAAGGCCTATGATCGTTGCCTGCCGCAATTAAAGCCCGGTATGACCCGCCGTGAAATCGCCGAACGGCTCTATATCTCGATGATCGAGGAAGGCGCGCATCCGCGCCATCCCGGCTTCCTGATGCTGAACTCGTCGACACGCTACGACGACCGGCGCTATAACAAAGGCGACCGGATGATCGCCGACTTCGGCGCCTGCTACGAAGGCTACTACAGCGACATCACGCGTATGGCGATCTTCGGCGCACCCACCGACGAGCACAAGAAAGATCATCAGACCGCCTGCGACGTGATTCAACTCTGCTTCGAGTCGATGCGGCCGGGCACTCCCATCGCCGAGCTTTCCCGCGTCGCCAACCGCGAGCTGGTTAAGCGCGGTTACCAAGCCGTCGACAGCCCCAAGCGCATCGGCCATGGCATTGGCATGGCCCGCGCGGAACCGCCATCCTTGAACGAAGTCGAAACCGAGATCCATCGTCCAGGGATGATCCTCGCCTTGGAACCAAAAGTGAGGTCGGAGAAGAGCGCCGTGCATCTGGAAGAAGACGTGCTCATCACCGAAAAAGGACCGCAATTCTTAACCACCGGCTGCCGGGATTTGCGGGTGATCAACTGATCTTTGATCGTGGACTTCTTCTTCATCAAATGGATTTCTTGTATAGGCAGACTCGCGAACTACCTTTCGACCATGACTTGGTCTGAAACTTCCTCTCCCTCGACGGGAGAGGATAGAGGTGAGGGTGCCTAATTTGAATTAACCCCTCACCTTAGCCCTCTCCCACAAGGGGTCACAAGGGGCGAGGGGACAATCCTCCTTGCGGTTTATGGGTGGCACGGGTTTTCTGGAACAGGGTTAGCTATGGAACATAAAGGCATCCTCTATCTTTCCAACCAGGATGTGAAAAAAGTCCTCGACCTCGGTCGCGCCATCGAAATCACCGAGCAGGCGCTGTGCGACCACAGTGAAGGCCGCGTCATCTGGTCGATACCGGAAGACCTGGCAATCAAGCCTGAGCAAGGATGGCAGTCCTGGGTAACCGGCTGCGCCTTGGTGACCCCGCCGGTGGCGGGTTTTCGCATTCGCTCGATCAAGGCCGCCGGGGGCAGCCGCGATCCGTCGCGACCGGCGCAGGGGCCGCGCCGGATTCTGATTCTCAGCGACCGCGAGGGCGGCGAGATTTGCGCGATCATGGACGAGGATTGGTGTCATGCCGTGCGCACCGCGGCGGCGGCCACCGTTGCCTGCCGCCTCCTCGCGCGCAAGGGCGCGGCAACCATGGCGATGCTCGGCGCCGGCGATACCGCGCGCGCGGCCGTACCGGTAATGGCAAAAGCCTTTCCTTTGAAGGAGATCCGCGTGACCTCGCGTACGCCCGAGTCGCGTCAGAATTACGCCAAAGAAATCGGCAAGGAGTATGGCCTTAACATCCGACCTGTGGACTCCGCGGAGGAGGCGTTGAAAGGGGCCGATCTTGTCGTTTCAGCGACCACCACTTCAATACCCTTTGTGAAAAACAGCTGGCTCGGCGAAGGCATTACCGTTTACTCCATCGGCAAGCACCAGGAGATGGAAAGCGACGTCTACAAAAAGGCCGACAAGTTCGTCGTCGATAGCTGGGAGCACTGCAAGAACAAGTCTGACCTGCAGCGCATGCTGAAAGAACAGTTTCTCAGCGAAAAGGATTTATACGCCGAGCTTCCCGAGATTATCGCGGGCAAGAAACCGGGCCGCCAATCGGATCGCGAGCGCATCTTCATACGCGCCATCGGCCTGGTAAACCAGGACATCGCCATGGCGAACTGGATCTACCGTCGCGCCCTGGACACCGGAGTCGGAACGTATCTACCATATTGATCTGAACTCGATGCTTAAAGATCCGGAGTTCCTTGCTGATGCAAACAACGGCAGCGGGAGATTAATCCTGTCAGCGGTGAAAGGTTGCAAGCTCTGGCGAAAGAGGTTATCAATCAGCCGCCGGAAATCATCGAGCGGATGAAAAAAGTCATGGGAGAATAACTGGGGGAAAGATGAATATTGAAAAATACATTGTCAGAGCGCGGCCTGGGGTTGTCGGCGGAAAGTTCGAAGAAAAGCGGCCGCTACGCGAGCGCATCGACCTGCCGGTGAAAAGGCACATTTTCATTAACCGTGATTCACACCCGGACGCCGACATTTACGTCGCGATTCATGAGGCGAAAGATCTGCCGGCGAGCGTACCGGACTATCAGGTACCACACTTTCATAACACTGACGAGTTCTACTATTTTATCGGCAATAATCCCGACCTAACTGGCCTCGAAGGCCAGATCATCTTCGAAGGCAAGGTTCACAGGATTGTCTCGCCGGCGTGTGTTTATATTCCTACCGGCGCCGTGCACGAGTATAAAGTCACCCGCGGTGCGGGGACAGTGACGGTCCTGTTCAGGAACCGCGGCTACACGCACGAAGATAAACAACCTGACGTGGAAAAGGGGAACAGAGAAGCCGCAAAGTTTGCGAGTTACATCATCAAACCCGATGCGCGCTCGACGGCCGAGATCAAATATCACACCGACGCAGCACCCGGAGTGCGCTATGTTTTCGTCGATGGCAAGCTCAAGCCTGAAGCCGGATTTTACACCGTAGTCCGGAGCGTCACCAATGTGCAGCCGACACAGGCCAATTACGTGGATAAGCACACGCATAACTGCGATACACAACACATCGCCATCGGTACCGGACCCGAGCTGACCGGCCTCAAGATCGAATTTGTCATCCGCGACGAGAAAGTGATTGTCGAAAGCCCGGTGGGAGTAAATATCCCAGCGGGCACGCCGCATTGCCAGCGTATCATCGAGGGCTCGGGCCATTTTTTTAATTTCGTGCCCAAGCTAAACTACAACGACAGTTTGGTTTGATCTTGGGGGGTAAAATGAGTCAGGACGCAAAAAGCAATGTTGCAGTTTTTGGTGGCGGTTGTTTCTGGTGCACGGAGGCGGTGTTTGATGAATTGCGCGGCGTGAAATCAGTCGTGTCTGGCTACGCTGGCGGAAGCACAAAAAATCCCACGTACGAGGAAGTTTGCGGCGGCCGCACAGGGCATGCCGAAGTCATTAAAATCGACTTCGATCCAACTGAAATCGCCTTCAAGGATCTGCTTACGGTTTTTTTCGCGACCCACGACCCGACGACCCTCAATCGTCAGGGTAATGATGTCGGCACGCAATACCGGTCGGCGATTCTCTATGCCAACGAAGAACAGAAGCGGGAAGCCGAAGCTTTAATAAAGGAACTGAACGACTCAAAAGCCTTTGGCAAGCCAGTGGTTACAACGGTGGAACCTCTGGGCGAGTTCTACGAAGCCGAAGACTATCATCAGAAATACTATGCCAATAATCCTTACCAGCCCTATTGTCAGTACATGATCCCCCCGAAGCTGAACAAGTTACACAAGCAATTTGGCGAATTGCTGAAGTCGCACGGCAAGACCTAGCCAAACATATTTGAAATTTTTAGCGGAATTTCGGCCAAGAGAATCGGAAACACCGTGACTCGCGCAAAGACACCAAGGTTCGGAGAAATAAGTAATACTCTTTCTTTGCGAGCTTGGCGTCTTGGCGCGATAAATATTCTTGAATTCGTTGTGTTTAACATTTCAAAAGTAAGCGCTTAAAGGGCTGTCTCCGAGAATTTACAAAGGGTTGTCTGAAGATTTGATCGGATTAGATCCACCCTAACGACAACAGGACCGCCGTCCCTGCCATGATGATCAGGCCGAGAGGGACGCCAAGACGCGCCCACTCGGTGCTTTTGATGCGGAGCGCGTGGGCGGCGATGATGTTCGGAATATTTCCTGGGATCAGCATCCCGCCGGAGATCAGCAGGCCCAACAACGCGCTCTTGATTTGAGCTTCGGTCAACGACGGGCCGATCTCGGCCGCTGCGAGAGTCGCGTTGTCCAGGACGGCCGATACCATGTTCACCCAGAACAGAGCTTGGGTGGACATTTTTATCAGATAGGCGTCGATGAGTGGCTTGAAGCCGGCGCCGAGAAAAATGAGTGCCATGACAAAAACATAGACTTTGAGCGCCCTCATAAAAACCTCGCTTACCTTTTCTTCTTTCTCTTCGGCGGCTAAAGAGGCTTCGATGTCGTCCCTAGCTTGGCGTACGAGGAAGATTCCAACGATGCCCAAAGCAACGACCGCCGGAACTACATACGGGGCCAATAGTTGAGCCAAGTAGCCGAAGCCGGCGTGGTACGGCGCGCCACTTAGCTTGGACACCACGATAGTGGAAAGCGGTTCTCCTAGGGGAGTCAGAGCTGCACCGAGACCGATCGAGAAGCAGGCGATGACGGCGAGATGGACCTCCGCCCGCCGGTGCAGCGGCAGAACCGTGATCAATTCCACTAAGAGCAAGGCGGCGATGATGGCTGAGATGATGCTTGAAAGCAGACCTAAGATCACAATCCCAGCACATACGATGGCGGGAAGAGGAACAGTTATCAGCACACGTCGCATCGCTCTGTCGATGAACCTTCGCGTATAGTGAAAGAGCACACCAGCGCCGAGAACGGCTAGGGTGATGTTGATCGGCGCGACAAACCCCTCGTGGATAACCTCCGAAGTCCAAGCGTTGGAGAGAGTCGCGCTGACGGCTCCCATCACGAAAAGAAAGATTTCTAGATTACTTTCGATCCACTTGTTTAAAAAGGGGCCGACAAGCACAACCGAGAAGATGATCGTGAGCCCGAACGTTAGCGTGTGGTTGTCCATCGATTAGTTTCTATGACATCTGCCGGCTTAGAAGCAATCCTAATACCATCTTTTCCGCTCCAAACGTTACTCGCAGAGAAAACCGCTTTCGCAATTGTCTGGTAATATCTCGGCTCCGTTGCTAAAGTGAGAAAAATTTATCCGTTGGGAGCGAGGATATGGCCCGAAAAGCAATGTCTAGTGGAACGATCCTTACCATTGTACTGACGGGTTTCATGCTCATTGCGCGGGCTGCCGCTGCCCAAGAAATGAGCTTGGTTGTTGTCTATAAATCGCTGGTCTGGTTTCCGTTCTGCCTAGACGCCTGAGATTTTGTATCAGGCCAAGTAGAGGGTGGATCATTCTCTACACGGCACAAGGAGAAATGAATGGAGTCATCTACTGAAGCAATGGCCCGTATCGATCACCGGAAGTTACGCCGCTTCTTGATCGCATCCTTCGAAAAATTCGGTGTGCCAAAAAGCGATGCCGAGATCGCGGCGAATGCCCTGGTCATGGCTGATCTGCGCGGCGTGGATACACATGGAGTCATCCGGTTTAACCCGCATACTTGGTATGTAAAGTGGCTGAGCGAGGGCTCCATGAAAGTCAAGCCGGACATCAAAATCATCCATGAGACCGCTTCTTCGGCGCTCCTCGACGGCGACCGCGGTATCGGCATGGTAACAGGCCATCGCGCGATGGAACTGGCGATTCGCAAAGCCAAAGAGTCAGGCGTGGCGATGGTGGGTGTGCGTAACAGCCGGCATTTCGGCATGTCGGCGAACTACGCGATGATGGCGTTGCCGCACGATATGATCGGCATCGCCATGACCAATGCGAGCAGACAGGTGGTTCCAACCTTCG
>JAHKKJ010000278.1 GCA_020027655.1 Deltaproteobacteria bacterium
GAGAACCTGCCCGAGGAATAATCCGCCGATGAAATGGCCGATGGTGAGACCATCGGGTTTAGCGACCTTGTATAGGTGGTTGGCTGCTATGAGACTGCCAGCGCCGGTCATATTTTCCACGACAATGGCGGGTTGTCCGGGAATGTGCTTGCTCATATGGCGGGAGATAGCGCGGGCATAGGTGTCGAACCCGCCGCCAGCCGAAAACCCGACAACGATCCTAATCGTTTTGCCTTTGTAGAAATCATCCACAGATGCTGCGGTGGCCGGCGCCAAACCAATCAGCAGGGCTAGAGCTAACAGTGAAAATCTTTTGCCCATCGTAGGACCTCTCCTCTTGTGTCGCACAAGCATGTCCATGCGGTGCCTGCTTGGTGGCTCAAAGTTGGCAGAGGCTATCTGATTGGAGTTGAAAAATCAACGAGATTTTGCATCCGCTGACGGCACAGAAGATCTGCTTAAGACAACGCTTGGAGATTGTGTTCATGACGGGCCGGCTTTAGAATGAACTGCGGTTCGTACAAAAAGAAGATGGAAGATAATTGCCTGGTGCACCGCAGGCGCCGAAAGGAGGTTTGACCATGGCGGACGTCTTCAAGAACTACATCGACGGGGCATGGGTTGAAGCCAAGTCAGGGAAGACCTTTGAAAACCGCAATCCGGCGAATCGTCACGATTTGATCGGCTTATTTCCAGCCTCCAGCCCGGAGGATGTAAACGCAGCACTTCAGGCCGCGAAAAAAGCGTTTGCGCGCTGGCGCCTCGTGCCGGCGCCAAAAAGGGGCGAGATCCTCTACCGGGTGGGCGAGCTTTTGCGCCGGCAGAAGGAAGAGATTGCTCGCGGCATGACCCGGGAGATGGGCAAAATCTTGAAGGAGACACGCGGCGACGTCCAGGAGGGGATTGACACTGCTTTCTACGTTGCAGGCGAGGGACGACGACTTTTCGGCGAGACGACTCCTTCGGAACTGCCGGACAAATTTGCTATGTCTGTGCGCTCGCCCATCGGTGTCTGCGCCCTGATTACGCCATGGAACTTTCCCATGGCGATCCCTACGTGGAAATTGTTTCCAGCGCTACTCTGTGGCAACACGGTGGTGCTCAAGCCTGCTGAAGATACTCCCTGTACTGCGGTTAAACTTTTTGAAATTTTGGCAGAAGCGGGCGTCCCGCCGGGTGTCGTTAACGTGGTTCATGGTCGGGGGGAAGAAACCGGGGCCGCGCTGGTGCGCCATGCGGACGTGAAGCTGGTTTCCTTTACCGGCTCCGCCGCGGTGGGGCGGGAAATCGCATCGGTCTGTGGCCAGCAACTCAAACGTATCTCCCTGGAACTGGGCGGTAAGAATGCTCAAATTGTCATGGAAGATGCCGATTTAAACCTCGCCTTGGAGGGAGCGCTATGGGGGGCCTTCGGCACCACGGGGCAGCGCTGCACCGCGACCAGCCGTTTGATCCTCCATCGCGATATCAAAAAAGAGCTGACCGATATGCTCGTGGCGCGCGCCGAGAAGATCAAGATCGGCGACGGACTGGACGAAAGCGTCGAAATGGGTCCGCTGATTAACCAAGCGGCGCGGGAAAAGGTGCACCGATACGTGCAAATCGGCAGGTCAGAAGGAGCCCGGCTACTCATCGGCGGGTCGATCTATGAAGAGGGGAAATGGATCGATGGTTATTTCTACCGGCCGACGATCTTTGACCAGGTGACCCCCTCGATGCGCATCGCGCGGGAAGAAATCTTTGGTCCCGTGCTCTCCATCATTGAAGTACAGAGCTTCGAAGAGGCTATCGAAGTTATCAACGGCACGACCTACGGTCTTTCCAGCTCGATTTACACGCGCGATGTGGAGCGCGCTTTCCGTGCCATGCGGGATATCGAAGCCGGAATCACTTATATCAACGGGCCGACGATCGGTGCTGAAGTCCATCTTCCCTTCGGCGGCGTGAAAGATACCGGCAACGGCCACCGTGAGGCCGGCACCACCGTGTACGATATATTTAGCGAGTGGAAGTCGATCTACGTCGACTACTCCGGCAAGCTGCAAAAAGCGCAGATCGACAACGTAGAGTAAGTTTCGAGTTTCGGGTTTCAAGTCTCGGGTTCTGCGAAGAAACCGACCTAAACGCGAGACCCGAAACGGGGAAATGAATGAAAGCACCTAACATCAAAGTCACACCACCAGGTCCGAAGGCTAAAGCGATCGTGGAGAAGGATCAGCGCTACACGGCTCCCGCCTACGGTCGCGTCTACCCTCTGGTCGTGAAAGAAGGAAGAGGCATGGTCATCGAGGATGTTGATGGCAATCTATTTCTCGATTTTATGGCGGGAATCGCGGTCGCCAGTACGGGTCACTCGCATCCAAAGGTGGTCAAAGCCATCGAGGAGCAGGCGCGCAAATTCCTGCACATTTGCGGTAGCGACTTCTACTATGAGCCCATGGCCGAGCTGGCCGAAAGATTAAGCCGTATTGCACCGGGCAGGTCGCCCAAAAAAGTGTTTCTCACGAATTCCGGCACCGAGACCATTGAAGCAGCCTTCAAGCTGGCGCGCTTCGCGACGAAAAGAAACCATGTCATCGCTTTCCTGGGCGCTTTTCACGGCCGCACCATGGGCGCTCTCTCTTTAACGGCCAGCCGTTCCTCGCATCGCGCGCATTTCTCGCCATTGATACCGGATATCCACCACGCTCCTTACGGCCAAGCGGATTATCTGGAGCAAGTTCTCTTCCGTTACGAAGTCACACTGGAGGAAGTGGCGGCGATTTTCGTCGAGCCGATCCTGGGCGAAGGCGGCTATATCGTCCCTCCTCCGGAGTTTCTGCCGAGGCTAAAAGAGCTGTGCCAACGCCACGGCATTCTCTTGGTCGTAGACGAGATTCAATCGGGATTCGGCCGCACCGGCAAGATGTTCGCGTGCGAGCACTGGGGCGTCGAGCCCGATATCCTTTGTGCCGCCAAGGGAATCGCCAGCGGCATGCCACTGGGGGCGATGATTGCGCGAGAGGAAATCAGCACATGGACACGCAGCACTCACGGTTCGACCTTCGGCGGGAATCCGGTGGCTTGCGCGGCGGCGCTCGCCACCATCAATCTCATAGAAAACGGGTTAATCAAGAACGCCGGGGAAGTCGGAAACTATCTTAAGGAGAGTCTAACGAAGTTGCGCAGCCTGCATCCGCGCATCAGCGATGTGCGCGGGCTAGGGCTCATGATCGGAGTCGAGTTTGCGCAGAACGACGGGAAGCCTAATGCCAAGTTCCGTGATCAGGTGATGGCCAAAAGTTTTGACCAGGGTTTGTTGCTACTGAGTTGCGGCGAGAGCACGATTCGGTTTTGCCCGCCTTTGATTGTCAAACGAGACGAAGTAGACACCGCCGTCGGTATCTTTGATGCTGTTTTGACGGAATTGGACGGATAGACGACGGCAATGAATACCACAACCGTGCTGCCCGGGGCGACGTGTCATTGCAGCTTGTTTTCTAATTCTTCGATTGTTTGGGCCAGATCCGCATCATCTGGATTTAATCGCAGGGCGGCGCGAAACTCTTCCAAAGCTTTTTGAATCATCCCTTTGGTAAGATAAACCCGGCCAAGATTGAGATAGGGAAAGTGGCGCGGCTCGTAACGCTTGGCTTGTTTTGCCTTTTCGAGCCAGGGAATCGCTTCATCCAACTTTTGCTGCTGCATCAGGTAGACGCCGATATCGTTGTAGGGGTTGCCAAACTCGGGGTCGATCTGAATCGCGATCTCGCACTGGGCGATGGCCTGGTCGATTCTACCCTGAAAACTGTAGGCCCAACCCAAGTAGGTGTAAGCGTCGGCGGTCGGACAAAGAGCGATGGATTCTTTGTATAGTCGAATCGAGTCCTCTAACTCTCCAGCCATCTGATGATCCATGGCTCGCTTAACCAATTCCATGGCTTTGTTATAATCTTGCTGCGTCGCCATCTTTTGTTACACTCCCCAAGCGCCGCTGAGTTGGATATTCGCGCCGTTGACGTAGCGGGCCTCGTCGGATAACAAAAAACGAACCGCCGAGGCGGCGTCTTCTACGCTTCCCACATAGCCTGCAGGAACCCGCTTGGCCGCCGCCTCAAGCTCTTCCTTGGGCGCGCTGCCCGAATCGATGAAACCGGGCGAAATGGCATTGACTGTGATGCCGTGGGGCGCCACCAGGCGAGCGAGGGAACGGGCCAGCACCAGCAAGCCGACCTTGGTGATGTAGTGGGCCGTAAGTTGCGGCTGCGCGATCAACTGTTCAGCGTTAGCCATGCTGAAGCAGATAATACGCCCCCACTTTTGCGCTTTCATGATCGGAATCGCCGCTTTGCTAAGATAAAAAACCGGGTGGAGATTATTGTCAAACATCGAATGCCAACCTTCATTGGTCTCGTCCAATAAAGAAACTCGATGATAGGGACCAGCGCCGTTGATCAGCGCATCGATGCGCCCCCACTCTTGATTGACCCTCTGGACCCATGCAACTGCGGCTTTGGGATCGGAGACATCGCACTGCAGCGCCGAACCGCCGACGCCCTGCGCCTTCACGGCGTCGATAACTTCGTTGGCCTCCTTGGCGCTGGTGCGAAAACAAATTGCGACGGACCAGCCTCGTGCGGCTAAATCCAAGGCCACGCCCCGACCGATACCCCGCGCGCCACCCGTAATTAAAGCGACTTTAGTTGTCATAGCTCTTTCGCGCCATCTCTACAGCAACAGCGGTTCGCCGTCTAACTCGCCCTTTGGTTTTGGCGGATTCTCACATTCGATCCACGGCTTGAACTTTTCGTAAAGCTCATTCAACTTCGCTTTATAATGTTCGACGTTTTCATCCGGATCCTGCGGATTCCACTGCGGGGCGAGCTTGCAGTTTTCGCTGATCTTGACCTTTGCTTTGGTTCCGGTCACATAGTACGAGATCTGATCCCCCGGCTGATACCGCCGCTGTGATTTCAAAGCCAATTCGTAAGGTGCCGCGGCGTTCCGTTTCTTTGTCTTCACCTTTGTCTGATAGCTTTCCAGGGAGTCTTGCAGCGTTTCGGTTTTCACCAACCAACTGATGTCCTTGCGGTGGTTTTCGAGATCGTCGAGATAGCGCTGATAGAGATCCGGAACTTTTTCTCTTTCCCCGTTGAGCAGCAAAATCAGCATCTCTTCCAGCCAATCGCGCTGGAACAATTCCAAGCCGCGCGAGCGCAAGCCCGAGCCTTTGATAAGGAGACGCCCCTGCTCGTCCAACAAAGCGTAGTTTTTCATCTTGTAGCTGAACATGGCCGGGTAGCGCCCATCCAACTCCAAATCAATACCTTTAGGAAGGATCTCCTTCAGACTTGCGATGAGGTTCTCTTCTGCGGCAGCAGTGCTAACGGTTTGTGGCGGGATGAAGTAAATGCCGTCGGTATCGACTTCGATAATCTGCGCGCCTCTTTCCCTGAGCCATGCGACCGCGGATTGAATCAACTCTCGGCCTTTGGCCGTGACTTGATTGGCAGCGTCGAAATCGTTGAAATGGCCCATCTGAAAACCGAGGTAACCGTAGAAGGAGTTGATCAGGATCTTGAAAGTTGATTGTAGGGCGTTGAAATAGAGCTTGCTGTCCTTGTCAGCTGCATCGCGCGCCAATTCTTTGGCTTTGAGGCGAAACATGCGCAAATCGCGCAGCAGGCCGGCAA
>JAHKKJ010000279.1 GCA_020027655.1 Deltaproteobacteria bacterium
ACGTCCCCCAGCGTGCTCGGGTGGCAGAAGAGCGGGATGTCGAGTTCCTGTGCGGCTTCGTAGAAGGGAAAAAAGGCCGGATCGTCCATTTGTTTGTCTTTGGTGTAACTGACCAAGTGCGCGGCCTTGGAGCCTAGCTCTTGTACACAGCGCCTAAGTTCGTTGGGCATTTCCTCCGGACAGCCGGCGGGCATCATCGCTACCGGGAAGAGTTGGCCGCGATAACCGGCTACCAGCTTATGCACCCAGTTGTTGTAGCAGCGACTCACCGCGCCGCCGAGGGCACCCGGATTTTGCGACGCGATTTCAATCTGCGTCGGAAAAATCAGTTGCAGGTCAACGCCTTCCCGGGCGTTGTCCTTCATGCGGTATTCCATGTCATAGCCGCCCTGCTGCCAACGCATCACCTCATTGCCGCGCCGGTTCGCTTCCGGGTTATAGAAAACCTGGTGCGTGATCGGTTTCTTGAAGTTGGCGTTAGCCACGGGATCTTCCATCGGCGAAAGCTGGTGCTCGAACTTTGAAAAAAAGTATTGACCGTCGCCGATGCGTTTGGGTGTGTACTGCTTGAAGGGTTCTTCCAGCTGGTAAATTTCATCCAACAGCCAGCCGTCGCGAAGGTGCGAGTCCAAGTCAATGATTGCCATGACGTCCTTTCTACACATCCTTGACGGTTCGTCCTGGAAACGCGTGCAGGATGCGCTCATACTTTAGAAATGCCGGCGGGGTTAATGATTGCGTTTGCGCGCCGTATCAAATCGGAGGCTAGTACAGCGGAGATAGCGCGTCAAGTTGCAGTTGGGTTCCGCTAAATTAGCAAACCGGCTTTCGAGGACGATGTACGCGTAGTATAAGAAAGGCGTTTGAAATTAGGCTTAACGGAGGACCGAAGAAACATGGCACTACGACTAGGTACGTCCGAGTACGGCGGAACATTCTATACCCAGGGTTCGGCAGTCGCCGAGCTTTTTAATCGCGGGCGCTCGGAAGCCGACCGATGTGTCGTGCAGACCAGCCACGCGAGTATTCACAATGCGAACCTGCTGGATCGAGGAGAGCTGGAGTTCGGCTTCATGGCGTCCAATTGGATCGGACGGGCCAAGGACGCCATGCCGCCCTTTACGCGCCAGATCGCACTCCGCATGGTGGCGCCGGCCAATGCCGGGCCGATGTTCTTCGTGAAATTGGCAAATTCGCCGATCCAGACCATCGTCGATTTCACAGGCAAGCGGATCGTTATCGGCACCAAAGGCAGCGGTATGGAACAACACGTCCACACGATCTTTGGCGTTCTCGGAATCTCGTTTGATAGCTTTACACCTGTTCATATGGGCTTCGACGAGGGGGCGGATGCGTTGATCGCGGGCGATATCGACGCTCAATTCCAGCCGCCGATTCCAAACCGGGTAATGACAGATCTCAGCCAGCGGGCAGATATCCGAGTTGTCCCTTATTCGCCGGGTCAGCTGGAGAAGGTTTTAAGCGAAGTCCCATTCTACCGCCGAGTGACGATGGAAAAGGGGGTTTTTCGAGGCGTTGTGGAAGACGTCGCTCAGCCTGCGGTGATTAATGTCCTGGTCACGCACGAGAGAGTTTCCGAAGACGTCGTTCACGACATGGCAAAAGCCATCGCCGAAAATCTCGAGACGCTGCCGCAGATGAATCCCCTCTTCAAAGGATTGAAAGCTCTCTTCGAGCCGCTGCGTACTCAAGGCGCGGCGGCCTTCGAGTTCGGCGGTGTGCCACTACATCCGGGAGCGATTCGGGCGTACAAAGAAGCGGCTTGGTTGAGTTAACGGTTCTCGCGCCAAGAGGCCAAGAACAAATTAATTTCGAATTCGAATTTCGAACTTCGAATTTTTCAATTTTCCTACGGTGTCCAGCTGCTTTGCGTCAGCTCCGCTTGGACCCGCCGCAGGTGGGAGAAGTCGAAAATTTCCTCCGGTTTGACTTCACGGCTGATGCCGGTAAGGCGTTTGGTTCGTTCGATGACGATTTGTTGCAGTCGCTCCGAAATCGTTCCATCTTTCGCTATCGTTTTCATGTTTTCGTCATAAATGCGCCCGGCCAGCTCACGATTGGGTTGCCGGGTAAACTCCATGAGCGCCGGGATCGCTTCTTCGCGTCTGACGAGATAAACCCGCTGTCCTTTCACCGTGGCCCTCAAGAAACGCCGCACCATCTCACTCTGGCGCGCCAGCCGTTCGTCCGTTGTCACGATGCATGCTTGAATATCTTCAACGTGGTCGGACACCCGGGTTAACACGGGAAAGCCCGCATCCTGGGCGAGGAAACTGGACGGTGGGCTGAGCGGCGCGGCATCGACAGTGGCGGTTTTCAAAGCCGCGAAACGGGTGGCGGTGGGGCCGATGGCGAGAAAAGTAACGTCGCGATCGAGCTGCAAACCGAATTTAGGCAGCAGCTCTTTGATCCAGCCATATTCCAGACTGCCCACGGTAGAGCCGCCGATTTTCTTGCCGCGCAGCTCGGCCACCGACTTGATCCCCGGTTGCGCGAACAGCGCGGAGTGAGGTTTCTCGTTGAAGACCATCAGCATCTTTAATTTTGCCCCTTGGACGGCGGCCGTGGGATTGCTGGCGGAGCCGAACTCGACGCTGCCGCCGATCAGCGCCCGCGTGCCGAGAAGGCCGGCAATCAAGATGATATCCACCGACATGCCTTCCTCGGCGTAATAGCCGCGCTTGTTGGCGATGAACATGGAAATATAAGAGGCCGAAAAAGATGAAATGCCGGCTTTAATTCATTCTTGACTCTTCGTAGTACAACTGCCGACTCTAGGTCAAGACGAAGCGGGTTAGATGCGGCGGGTGGAAATTCTTACTCTGCTGCCCGGATGGCCCAATTGCCGGAGTCATTTTCTGCGATCCAAATGCCCCGGATGGCGTCGCGAGCCGCGGTCAAGAATAGCTCAGCTATAGAGGTTTCGCGTGCCTGAGGGAAATCCGCTGTCCAGCTACCGGTAAATTCTCGTCCCTGGCCGTGGATGGCGGCGCGCCAGGTCCCGCTCCAACCCGTAGAAAATTTTTGGGCGGACCATGTGCCGCTTAACGTGATCTCGTCAGTGGCTTCGCTTAATGTCCACGTGCCGGATGCTTTGTCCGGTGAAGAGGCGGGGTTCACCGACCAACCACCTTCGAGGATGCGCCCGGTGGCAGTTCGGGCGCTCCAGGTAGAGAGCTTCGGCTGTTCTTTGAAGGCCTGTCTTAGCTGGTCTCCTCCTGAAACATCGACTGCACGTACCCAACCAACCAAACCACGCTGTGTCTTGACCATGTACCATGTCTGTTGACCCACGGCCTCGGCTAGGGGAGTGAGGAGCTGACCTTTTTGCAGTGTAGCGATTCTATCCGATTCGGCCTCTTGTTGAGCATACAAAGTGGCGCCCGCTTCCCGGACAGTCAGGGCTCGTGTCGCCTCCGCTGCATTGCAGAAAGATGGAAGCGAAAGAACCGACAGGCAAATCAACCGCGAAAACCAACGCGATAAACCTTGAAGTTGTGTCATGGCCATTCGCATAACCCCCTATTTGGAGAAGTCCGGATCCCCCCTGTTTTCTGTGTAATTTTAAGCGGCCTGCGTGATTCTGTAAACCTTAGCCCACGCTTGATGTGTTCTTGACGTGTCCCTCATGTCGGGGTTAGATTCGTTGACAGCCATCTGACGGCGAACATTCGCCTTTCTGACCCACGGTTCGTGACGTAAACTTAAGGGGCAAGGTGCAAAAGCGAATCTTTTCCTGGCAGGGCCGGGAATTTATCGACCTCTCCGGCGAGGCCCGGCCGCCAGCGTCGGTCGAAGAAGAGACCAACTCACTCTTCCGGAGTTTCGAGCAGGAGCTGAAAACTCACGGGTTATCCCTGGAGAACACGGTCCGTACCCGACTGTGGGGAAGGGATAAGGAAGCAAGAAACCTCGGCACGAGTGCTCGGTCCAAGATTCTGACCGGTAGCGCCAAAGCGGCGAGCTCGAGTTATGTCTCTACGCAGCGTTTCGATTCAAACGGAAGAATCGCCCTGGACCTGTTCGCTATAAGGCCGTCGCGTGCAGATGCCGAGAGACGGCCGGTAGAATTCCAACCGCCGAGAAATTATCTCTGCTATCTGCGCCAGGATTCTTTTGTGTTTCTATCGGGGTACACCTCGGCTGCGGAAACACTGGAGACTCAAGTATCCGAGATCATCAAAGCCGTGGCGGGTGGACTCATGGTTGCGGGATCTATGTGGGACAAGTTGGTTAAGGTCTCTCTATTTCTGCACCGCAGCCAGAAGCTTGAGACACTCAGGGAGTTGTTAGAGAGCGGACCCGCCTTGCCGGCCGATTGCCAGGTAGAGTTCGGTTTCGTCGAAGGGTATGCCGGTGAAAAAAGCCTGCTTGAGGTCGAAGCCACTGCCCTAATAAGTGGAAACGAGCCGCATTAAGAGATAAGGGACGAGTCTTGCATCACACCCACGAGACTCGCCCCATTGCCCAACTATCCGGGGCGAAACCTACTCGCTTCTGGCATTTAGCCCGGATATACTCCCCGTGTGATCGAGGGCCGTGGGCTTAAGCCGCTGCAGGTGCCTCTGCCGCCCGATGCGCAACCGCTTCTTTCTTTCCCTTTTCCTCAACCGCAAGCATCGCAAAGTTGGCCACAATGAGGCCACCGATGCAGAGGCCGGCTGCCAGACCGAAGACTGCCGAAGCTAGCAATGCAAAGCCGCCCTCAGCTATCACGTCCGATGCAGCGATCCATGTTATTGCCGCGGCGAAGAGCCCGCCGCAAACCAAGCCCTGAAAAAGATGTTTGTTCATCCTATCACTCCTGACGAATGCTTTTGCATTAGGGTTTCGCAAACGGCGGGCCAGCGAAAAACGTGAAAAAAATTAGGCAATAGCGAGCAGGATTTTCTTAGCGAAGAGAAAAGATCGCGGGGTCATTCCAACTCGTAAGAATCGCCTTGCCGGTCCAATTTAAATCCAAAAGGTCTCGTTAGTTGCGGACAATGAGAACATTCTCTAAGTTAACGATGTAGTTCGATTCTGAAGCAGTAACGTCTAAATGGTAGCCCTTTTGATCCAAGGACCCGAAGATTGAATCAGCCAAGTACGCCCAGCCATGTTAAAGGGCGCAAATACGACGATGTTAGGACCGTCTCGCTGATTCGCGCCATGCTCTTGACGATATTCATTTTAGGCTCGGTTGGCAGCGGCGCAGAATTACTCTTATTAAACCATTTCGAGAGTCTGCTGCAGTGGATTCCGTTACTCTTGATCCTGTTGAGCTTCGTTGTCCTCGGCTGGCACGCCGTCCGCGGAACCCCTGCGAGCACCCGCGCCACCCAAGGAGCGATGATCGCATTCATCGCGGCTGGTCTTGCGGGATTTTATTTTCACTACCAGGGTAGCGCGGAGTTCAAGTTAGAATCGAATCCATCCTTGGCCGGATGGCAGTTGTTCTGGGAGGCGATTCGAGGCAAAGCACCGCCTGCACTTGCGCCCGGCGTCATGATACAACTAGGGTTGGTCGGACTAGCGTATACTTATCGGCACCCGGCGTTATTGGCTTCGACAAAAACTAAACTGAATAGTGAAGGAGAGTGAAATGAAGCAGACAAGATCTCTAATGATCGCAACGATGGCGTCGACTATCCTCATGCTTGGCCTCTGGGGCGCTACTCAGGCCCAAGTCGGTCGCTCCGAGGGATTAGTCAATCCGGATCTTGCCAGCGAAAAAGAACTTCTCGCGATGCCGCATATGACTGCGACGATCGTTAAAAGTATTATGGAGCGCCGGCCGTTTCTCAAGATGACCGACTTGAACGCGCTACTCGTCCAGTACCTGAAGAAAGAGCAACTGGCGGACCTCTACGGAAAAATGTTCGTTCAGATCAATCTCAATACCGCGACGGAAGAAGAGATCCTGATGATTCCGGGCACCGGCAAGCGCATGCTGCGTGAATTTCTGGAGTACCGTCCCTATAAAACGCTGGCTCAATTTCACAAGGAGATCGGCAAGTATGTCAACGACAAGGAGTTGGCGCGACTGGAACAATATGTCTTTGTACCGATCCATCTGAACACCGGAAGCGACGAGGATATTCTGAGCATTCCGGGTACCGGTAAGCGGATGCTCCGTGAGTTCAAGGAGTACCGTCCCTACACAAACCTCGAGCAGTTTAGAAAAGAAATCGGCAAGTATGTTGATAAAAAGGAAGTTGCCCGGCTTGAACGGTACGTTACCCTGAACTGAAACTTCTTCTCTGTGAATCAGAAATCATAAGCTATAGAGGGTCCGAGCATTGTCGCTCAGGATCTTGCGCTTCACTTCGGGCGCTAAGTCCGTCCTTGCTTTAAAAATTTTGATGGCATCGACGTCACTCGATATGTCAGTGTGGCCATAGTCCGTCCCGATGACCAGGCAGTCTTCTCCGGCCTGCTGCACGATATAAGGCAGGTCATCGGTGTTTTCGCAGGTAACGAACATGCGGTACTCGCGCGCGAAGTTGTCGGGCCATTCGCGTCCCAGGGTTTTAAAACGCTTCTTGGCTTCGAGCATCACCCAGGGCAGCCACTGCGCGCTGGCTTCGATGAACCCCCAACGCAACTTGGGAAATAGCTGTGGAATCTCGCTGAGCACGATGTCGTTGAAGGCGGCTACGGTGGGCACTCTGAACCGGTGCAAGGTAGAAGCCACCCCTACGGGATGGCGATATAAATCGCAGAGCCAGGGATTGCCGTTGGCGATGTGGATGGCAATGGCCATGTCGAGGCGGCTTGCCTCCTCGTATATCGGATAGAAGTAAGGGTCGACGAGCAAGCGGTTGCCTTCGACGGGGCGCATCAGCACGGCGCAAGCGCCGTTTTCTTTAGCGAAGCGGATCTGGTCCAGGGCATCCGGTATGCTCAAGGTCGGCGCCATGCAGGACCAGCGCAAGCGGCCCTTTCCCTGCCGCCAGATGTCCGCCAGCCAGCGGTTCCAGCTTTTGCATAGCGCGACCTCGACGGCCGCGCGATCCGTGGCTGACTCGATGAACATCGTATTGTGCAGCACCTGGACATCGACGCCGGTGTCATCCATGTGCTGCACGCGCAGACCGACATTACCCAGCTCGCGGGATTCCTGCGCGTCGGCGAATTTACGACCAACCTGTTGGGATCGTTTTTCCAGCTCTTCAGCCGAAAAGGCGGGAAAGCGGAAACCGCGGACTTTTCCGTCGATGACCCAGAATTGGAGTTTTACTCCGGACTCTTCGCGGGTTTCCAGAGGAACGGGACGATACTGTTTCTCGGATGAGTCCATGTAGTCCCAGGTATGAGCAGACTCGACCACGTGGGCGTCAGCGTCGATGACAGGCATCTTATCAGCAATCGCCATGAGTTCATCCCTCCTGCGTTGAATTCTAGAGTCGTGATGAGGTATGCCCCAAGTCTATTTTGTTAGCGGTTACTTTTCCAGTAGCCTTCGCGTAATGTCGGTGTTTCTCGACGAAGACCGGTTCCACATCCAGTCCGTATTTCGCGAACAGTCATTCGTCTTTAGCAACCCAAACATGACCCTGCCTGAAGCCCAGGGATGGATAACCCATTCTGACGGCTCTTCAATTGGGGCAACGGCAAACGTGGAAGGGACAGAAGGATCAGTAGAACAATTGGTTGAACATAATGCGCTCCTATTTACCGCCGCGGGTAGCGTGCCACTTGGAGTCGCTACCGCCCTTGACGGTTCCTTCCATGGCATTACCGTTCACGCGGCCGGTGTATTGGGCACCACCGGCAGTGAAACTGATCTGATCCCCGCGCAGCCTAGCGTTGGTGATGGGCGTGGAAACATTGCCGGACCTGAGGGTGCCGGAAATCATTTGAAAGGTTTGCTTAAGCGCAAGCTCTCCTTGCGCTAGTTGCCAGGTGCCTCCCACTTTCGCCGGCACGATCCAGAGCAGGGCCGTGCAGTATGAGATGCAATCTTCGTTGACCGTGGCGGTTTCGTCAGCCGCCCATTCCGCCATCGTGAAGGTATTCGAGACAATGCGGGTACCGGGCTTGAGATCGAGGATTTTCGGGCGCAGCTTTAGATTGATATCGGGCAGCAAAAACATCGAAATCACCGTGGCCTGCGAGAAATCGCTCTCGAATAGGTCGGCCTTCTGAAACGTGGCTCTGTCACTGACGCCTTCCTTGGCGGCATTGCGCTTCGACAATTCGACCATGTCGGGGTTGTATTCGATGCCGAGCGCCTTG
>JAHKKJ010000280.1 GCA_020027655.1 Deltaproteobacteria bacterium
AAAGATCTCAGAGGCGAGGCGCGCGAAAAATCGACGAGCGGAGGCGTACTTAACCAGTACGTTGGAGCGAGGCGATTGAGCGCAACGAAGCATATGAGTTTTTTTCAGCAGCCTGCCAGCGAGTTGAGCCAGGGGTTGGGCTGGTTGCTCTTGTAAAAGGTTTGTCCTTCACGAGCCATGGCGTTGAGAAGCTCAGGCGGAGTCAAATATATTCCCGGCTTCTCACGGTTCATTTTTGATAACTCTTCTAGCACTGCCGCAGGTCCAAGGCTGTCGATTTCTTTTAACGGCGCCTGGGGAATTTTTACTCCGTCGGTGGCGACAAAGTCCACCGTAGCGGGCGATTCTCCAAGTTCAACGACTCTCGCCGCCGCCACATGGATCACGGTTTTTAGCGCGCGCTTGATGCTCTCTGGGCCTATATCACGGTTGGGCGCTTCGACCAATCGGTAGATTTCCGGATTGCGTTTTTGATCGATGTAGAACTTCGGGTTGTCCTTTGCCAGAGCGGTGAGCAACTTCGAGGAGCGCAGAAATTCATCGCCCCTGAGCTCGAACATCACCCGCGTGACGTCCTCGACGATCGATGGCTTCCAACTGTCAAAGCTGATGAAGGGGGGAAGTAGCCGCAGCTCTTTTGCTGCTTGATCGACGTCCTCAATTCGCGCTCCGCATTGAAGCAAGTGAAGCGCCATGACGGCGTAGTACATAAGAATGCTGTTGGAAACGAAGCCCGATATGTCTTTCGTCTCTACGGGCTCGCGCCCTAAGTCTTTGAGGAACGCAATCACGGTAGCAAAGCTCTTCGCTTCCATGTCCCCTTTCACGACCTCGACCATTTGTGTATAGAGGACCGGGTTGAAGAAGTGAGTAAGAGCGAATTTTCCTCGGTCGGGAACACCGCCGGCGAGCAAAGTCGCGCGCGCCAGGGATGACGTATTGGTTGTAAGGATGCCTGCGAATCCAGCCTCTTGCAAAGCCTGATAAACCGACAGCTTCGTCTTTGCGCTTTCCGAAACCGCCTCGGTCACTAGATCCATCTTCGCCAGATCTTCCAGTCCCGCTGCAGCGACGAGGCCGTTCCGGACGTTCTCTATCTCGCCATCGGAAATTCGGTTCCTCCTCTTGAGTCGTTCGATGGTCTGCTCGCTACGGCCAGTCAGAGAATCCATAGCCGCTTTCGAAGCATCGTAGACAAATGTTTGGCAGCCTCGCATGGCGTACAAAAAGGCAATATCGAAACCCATGACGCCGAGTCCGACTACGCCGGCTTTGTCTATTCCGTCAATCATAAAATGGGATTTTCTCGGAAGAATTCGACTGCACCGGAGATACCACAGCGACCGGGCAAACTCAATGTCATTCAATTCAATGGACTCGCCTCCTCGCCTTGACTTAACCTAGACCCTTCTCTAAGGTCAGCCACAACGACTGAAAGAAGATGGTAATCCAGGCAATGGAAAACGGAGGGAATGTGCGATGAAGCTCCGCAAGACATCAACCGCCATCATTGTTTTGGGATTTGGGTTGGGTCTTTTAATGACCGGCTTGAACCGTTTCGCTGACGCGGCCGAGCCCGACAAAATCAACGTTTGCTATTCCTCCATCGCGGCGACCTCGATTACCACCTGGGTGCCGAAAGAAGCCGGGATCTACAAGAAATATGGTCTCGACGTAAGCATCATCTATGTGGCGGGAGCGCAGGCGATAACGACCTTAATTTCCGGCGACACCCAAATCGTTCAAGGCTCCGGCGCCGCCGCTGTGCTCTCGCGCCTGTCTGGCTCGGATCTAACCGTGATAGGCACAACAATCAACGTGATTCCCATGAGTCTGGTCACGACCCCGGACATTAACGGACCCCAGGATCTCAAGGGCAAAACCTTCGGCGTCACTCGCTTCGGCTCTTTGACCGATTTGGGACTGCGAAAGGCCGTGAGTGAGTTCGGGCTCGATCCAAACAAAGACATCAAAATGATTCAAACCGGTGGTGTACCGGAAAATCTCCTCTTCATGCAGCAGGGGCTCATAAAAGGCGCGCTCATTTCGTCGCCGACTTTGGAACGGGCGAAGGAGCTTGGCTACAAAGAATTCATGAATCTGGCGAATCTCAAATACCGCTATCCAGGAACCGCGCTGGTAACGACCGACGCGTTCATTCGAAACCGCCCGCAGACACTTAATCGCTTTCTCAAGGCAACGCTTGAAGGGATCAAGTACGCCAAAGCCAACCCTGATTTCACCGTTCGTATCCTGGGACAATATACGCGGAACACGGATACCAAGTTGCTGGCGAGCGCATTCAAGAGCTACGTGCTCGGTTATATTCGCGATGTGCCGACGGTCACGCTCCCGGAAATGGAAGCGGTCATGGAAGACATCGCGACGCGAAATCCCAAAGCCAAAGGCGTCGATGCGCGACAGTTCTACGATCCCACGCCGCTAGAACAGCTTGCCAAAGAGGGCTTCATCAAGGAATTGTATCCGCGCTAGCGTTCCTGCGCGTTCAAAAAGTTCAAACCGTTCAAGACGTTCAAAAGTGTTCGGGATGCGCCAAGCCGCAAGGGAATTTTCACGCGATCTTGATCTTGTCGAATTGCGTGATCTTGAATTTTTGCGCAGCGCCGGCGGGGAGTATCGTAAACTGGTGCAACGTGAATTCGTGCTCGTAATCGCCGCGGGCGATGAGGCCGTCCACCGGAATCACGCAATCGTAGCCGAAGGGCCGCACGGCGGCGGTGGCGGTATACATGACCGCCTGGTTGCTCGCCGCGCCGCAAACAATCACGGTCTTGATGCCGTGCTTTTGTAACATCGGCTGCAGCTCACCGCTGTAAAACTTATCGAAGGCGGCCGGGAAAATGACCGGCTCGTCATCTCGTTGTTTAAACGCATGCGGCATCCTCGCCTCCGCCGTGCCTTTGTAACGATCCGCAACGGTATACGCGATGAACATGTTGGCTTGGCGGGCGCGGTCCAAAAACTTCGCTACCGGGTCGATTAACTTATAGCAAGGCTCCTCGGGATTCTCGCATCGACAGTTGAGATCTAAAACCAAGAGCGCAGTCGTCTTTGGATCGACGGTAACCTCTTGCGGTATGGGTTTATTCGGCATATTGCTTACCTCCCGTTAATCAACGCGACAAGTCAGTTGTTTTTGAAGCATCGAATCGCCGTATGAGGCGCAAGCTATCCTCTGGGGGCAGATCGTGTCAAGGCGACAAGCTGACGGGGCCAGTGTGGCGGAAAGATCCTTCACTTTGTTCAGGATGACAAGGTCATTCTGAGCGCGCAGCGAAGAATCTCTACTCGTGTCGTGTCTTGGTTTGCAAACCTGAAAATTGATCCGCCGCCGGGGAGTCCGCTTGACGGCTAACGTTGAGGTAGCGTAATTAAGTTCCCTGAAACCGGTTTAAGACTGGAAGGAGTTCCTATGAAAGCCGCCGTGTTGCATGAAGCCCGCCAGCCCTTACGGATCGAAGAGCTGGAGATACCTGACGTCGGCGACGAAGATGTTCTGATCAAAGTTGCGGCCTGCGGCGTCTGTCATACCGATCTAAAAGTCGTCGAGGGAAGAAACCGCTTCACGCCGCCGACGATCCTTGGGCATGAGGTCGCGGGAACCCTGGAGCAAGTGGGCGCAAGATGCCAAGACTTCAAAGTGGGAGACCGGGTGATTATCGGCATGCGCTACAAGTGCGGCCGCTGCCGCTATTGTCTGACGGCACGGGAGAATCTCTGTGAAAGACGCCCTGCCCCGCCGGCGCTCAGAAAGCCCGACGGCACCTCGGTTAGCCGCTGGAATGTCGGCGGCTTTGCCGAGTACGTATCGGTGCCGGGATATATGGTATTCCGAATTCCAAGGGAAATGCCCATGGAGGAAGCCAGCATCGTCGGCTGCCGCGTAACCACGGCTTATAACGCGGTGAAGCATCGCGGGCGGCTGGAGCCGGGAGATTCAGCGCTGGTCATCGGCTGCGGCGGCATCGGCCTCAACACGATTCAGTTCCTGCGCTGTTTCGGCGCCTATCCCATCATTGCGGTGGACATCGTCGACGACAAGCTGGAAGCAGCCAAGAAATTCGGCGCCACGCACACCATCAACGCTACCGTGGTCGATCCGGTGCAGGAAACCAGAAAACTCACCGACGGCGGCGTCGACAAGGCGTTCGAGGCCATCGGCAACCCGAAAACCTCCGACCAGATCATTCAAGCGACGAGACCGGGCGGCACCGCAACGATTATCGGCGGTTTAGGTAACGGCCCGTTCACCATTAGCAGCGGCCGTTTTGTCACCAGCGAGATCACCATCACGGGCGTGTCGAGCCGGCAAGCCCATGATGTCGAAGAAGTGTTCCAAATGGCGAAGGCCGGCAGGATCGAACTCAAGAGCCTCATTACGAAAACGTATCGATACGATGAGATCAATGAGGCATTAGCAGATCTCGAACACGGGAAACTCCGGATGGGAATTTCGTTGTGGAACTGAATCGCAACTGGCGCGGCTAGAAAGTTTTGATCCTCTCCTCCGCCGCCGGGGGAGAGTAAGAGAGGGGACGCATGGCCTTTCACGCGACATTCGGCACCCCCATCTTAGTCTTCCCCCGTCGAGGGGGAAGACAAATCCAACGCGCACGCTTCAGGCATAAAACATGAAACTTTGGAAAAGCGTTATTTGCAGTACGCTACTGCTATCAGTCGTTTCTGTTCAAGAATTGCCCGGGCAAACAACCGCAATCCGCATCGCGTTCAACGGCTTTGGCGGCGTTGCGCCGCTCTACCTGGGTCAAGAGACGGGGATCTTCAAGAACCACGGATTGAACTTGGAGCTGATATTTATTCCCGGCGGGTCGCTGTCCTTGCAGGCCCTGATCGGGAAAAGTCTTGATCTATTAATGACGGGCGGGCCGCCGGTTGTGAACGCTTCCCTGCAGGGAGCCAAGATCAAGATCATCGGCGGCGTGACCAACCTCCTGCCATACACTTTCGTAGTCACGAGCGGAATACGGACGACCGAGCAAGTGAAAGGAAAAAAGATCGGCATCAGTCGCTTCGGCAGCAACACCGACTACGTTGTTCGGCTGGCGCTAAGCCATTTTTCCCTAACGCCCAACGATGTGCAGATCATCCAAGTGGGCGGCTCACAGGCTCGTCTGGTAGCCCTGCAATCAGGGGCGATTCAGGCCACGGTTCTGAGCCCTGAGGAAGCCCTAGTGGCACAGAAGCTAGGTTTTGGCGTGCTGCTTGATTTTATCGAGAAAGGCATCGAGTTTCCCCATGTAAACTTTGTCGCGCGAGAGGATTATTTGGAAAGTCAGCCGCAAACCGTGAAAGCTTTCATGAGAGCTTACGCGGAATCGGTTCGGTACTACAAAACTCATCGAGCCGAAGCGGTGAAAAAGATCATGGCGCTTAGCAAACTGCCGGAGCGGCAGATGGCCGAGGTGGTGTATGAGGGCTCGTTGCGCGCCACGCCGGACGACGGCAAACCGACATTGAAGGGCATGGAAGTTGTGCTCGACGCCGCAGCGAAAGAAAATCCCAAAGCGAAAGGCATGACGGTTCAACAGCTACTGGATCTGAGATTTATTCCGTGAAACCGATTTGTTGCAAATTAATTGGAGCCAACGATGAGTGTAAGGCTTTGGTAGCGGCGATTTTTTGGGTCTATGGTCTGACGGTTGTTGCCGCTGCCCAGCAAGAGCCTATCGAAATTATCGAAGACAACAGTTTTTTGATCGAAGAAGCCTACAATCAAGAGCCGGGCGTCGTGCAGCATATTTTCCAGGCGGTCTATAGCAATGACCCAAGGCAGCGCGGTTGGGCCTTTGCCTTCACTCAAGAGTGGCCGATATACGGGCAGGATCAC
>JAHKKJ010000281.1 GCA_020027655.1 Deltaproteobacteria bacterium
AGATTTGATCCCGCGGCTGCGAAAGGTTGGTCTCTATCAGGTGCTAGTCGGCATCGATGGCGGAACGGACGAAGAGATCGCCGAGGCGCGCAAAGGACCCATGAAGGTGGGGGTCAAGGAGTTAAAGGAGCTGATCCAGTTCCTGCGTAAGAACGACATCTCGACAATCTCCACCTATCTAAACGGTTTTTGGGACGACGATGAAGCGAAGATTCGCCAGCGGGCCAAGGCAGTTGACGAGATCGATCCGGACATCGTCATGATCCAGTTGCTCAATCCGATACCCGGATCGCCGATCTACAAAAAAGCGGTCAAGGATGGTGTCATCGAAATTGACAACCTCAGCCTTTACGATCTCGAGCATTGTGTTATGCCGACCAAACATCTCACGCGCCATCAGCTCGGCGAATTGACCGGTTGGGCTTTTCAATCCTTTTATGGCAAGCCGGGGCGAATCGACCGGATTTTGAACGGTTACACCTCACCGTACGTGAAGATGAAGTTTCTCTCCTTCAAAAACAACGCCGCGAAGTACGAAAAGGGCGCGGCGGAAGACGCCGTCGCCATTTGAGCTTTTGGATCCATGACGGAGCAAGCTAGACGCGCGCCGCTCCAAGGGAAAATCGCTCTCGTCACCGGGGCGAGCCGAGGTATCGGTGCGGCCGCGGCAAAGCGCCTTGCGCAGTCCGGCGCCGCCGTCGTCATCAACTATCACCAGAACCAGGAAGCGGCGCAAAAGGTTCTCGAAAACATTGAGGCCGCTGGCGGTCGAGGCATGATCTTTCAAGCGGACGTGACCCGGAAGGATCAGGTGGAGGCGATGGTGGCCACAGTTCAAGAAAAGTGGACCGCCGTCGACGTTCTGGTCAACAACGCCTACTTCCCTTTCAAAGTGGGTCAACTCCATGAATTGTCATGGGAGAGTTTTCATCAGGCCGTCGAACACGAGCTTTCCGCCTTCCACAACTGCGTACAGGCCTGTTTGCCGGGAATGGTGGCGAAGAAAGCCGGCAAAATCATCGTCATCAGCACGCGGCTGGCTCAACAGCCGTTGCCGCGCATGGGCGCTTATGCGGCAGCCAAGTCCGCTCTGGAGTCGATGGCCAATACCATGGCCATCGAACTAGGCCCTTTGGGCATCCCGGTCAACGTGGTGACACCGGCTTTTACCTTGACCGATGCTTCCATGATTATGCCCGAAGCGTTTAGAGAGCGCGTGCGTGAAACCCGGCCGCTGAAGAAACATCTTTATCCCGAGGACGTTGCCGGAGCCATCGCATTCTTAGCCGGTGATGAATCCAGCATGCTGACGGGGAGCCATATACTGATCACCGGCGGAAGCCATCTTCAACTCTGATAGGATCGCCGTTTGGCAGAATTATTTTTTCCCCGCCCTGGGGTTTCGCTTTCATGCTATCGCTGGACCAGATCGTTGAAAAGCTCAAAGAGATAGTCGGCCCGCGATTCGTTTCGACGAATCCCATCGACAAAATCAATTATCAGCACACGCTTGCTTACGGCGCTTATCGGGCGTTGCCGGATGTCATTGTACGTGTCGAATCGGATGCTCGGGGTAATCACTCCCTTGCCAAGATTCTCCAATTCGCCAACGAGCACAAGATCCCCATAGTTGCTAAAGGCGGGGTGGGGATGGGCATCAGCTCACCGCTCAAGGGCGGGATTCTTCTCGATATGCTGGGGATGGACAAGATTCTAGAAGTCAACCCAACCCTTCAGTATGTGATCGCGGAGGGCGGTGCGAGCGTCTACGCCATTCATCATGCCTTGAGGCAGCACGGTTTGATGTTGGCTAACTTTGGAACCTACGGTCCGGCTGTGGTGATTGGTGCTATGGTGAATAAGGGCGGTATCGGCTACGGCATGACGCGCTACGGTTGGATCGCGGATATGGTGCTCGGGCTGGAGGTCATTCTTGCCAATGGCGAAACTATCCGGCTCGGTGCTCTTGCCAACCAGGAAACGGCCTTTGGTCCCTTTCAGAAATGGATCCACCTGCCTGATCTTTTGGGTCTATTCACTTTGGCGGCCGGTTCCATGGGAATCATCAGCAAAGTTTGTCTGCGGGCCATCCAAGGACGGCGCGAATGGTTGCACGATTACTGCTACACGTTTCGCCGCGATGAGCTCAACCGCGCACAAGATGCTCTGATTCAACTGGTCAGGGGCGAGGTGGTCTATGATATCCATTTCACCGATCGCTGGCAGTATCACTGGCCGATGGAAGAAGGGCTGTACGATAGGAGCCGGATTCCGGACGACGCCTGGTTTTTTTTGAAGACGGTGATTATGGCGCGGGATCCGGAAGAACTTGCGTTCAAGGAAAGACGAATGCGGCGAATCTACCACGAGGCAGGCGGTGTCGACGTGCCGGAGATCGCCGAGAAAGGGATGGGCGCAAAGGCGCAGCAGCATGGGCTCCACGGCTGGCCGGATTATCATATTATGGGGCCGGACGGTTGGTGCGGATCAGTAGTGCGCCACAGCGGCATGTTTGCCGTGACCTCTAAGATGTATCCATTGACCTTCCTTCAAGAGATGTACGATCTCGATGAGGCGGCCAAGCGCGCATGCGGCCTCTGGGACGCCGAGCATTCACCTCAGCACGACAGTTATGTGACTCGTGACTTGGCGATCAAGGAAGAATATTTTGTCTTTTACAATCCCTACGATGAAGAGGACGTGGGTAAGTTGCGCAAGTGGATGGCCATGGTGCAGGAGTTCAGCAACAAACGCGGGGTCGTGTGGACCGCGCCGACGTTAAGCACCAAAGGTCCCTATCCGTATGAACGTCTGACCAATCTTTACGACCTGGTGAAGGAGATCAAGCAGCTTGTCGATCCCAATAATATTCTAAATCCTGGAGCGTTGTATTAGTTTTAGTTAAGGAAGGAGAAACTCGATGGCGGGAACAAACGGAAAAGATTACTTTGGGAAGAAACTATCACCGCAAGAAGCGGAGGCGGTCGTCGCAGAGCTGAAGAGATATCTGCTGGGTCTGGCGGATCGATGGCTTTTTAAAGGGCGCTTTCATACGGAGTTGGAAAAAGGGACTCTGCCCATGGAAGCGATCCAGGTGTTCTGGCAGAACTGGTACGGCTTCGTGGCCGAGATTAATAACTTTCACGGCGTCGCTTACCAACGTCACTTGCCTTTCTTCAAACGCCACCCTGAACTGCAGAAGCATTTCGCCAACCATGTGGCGGACGAGATGATTCATCCGAAGCCGCCCGGCCACATTCGCATCGTTCTGGAACAGGGACGAAACTTCGGGCTCACCGAGGATCAGATGATCGATTATGAAATGCTTGCCGAGTGCCGCGCGTTTCTCGAGTATTACCGCGGGGTTCTCTATGAAGGAACCATGGCTGAATGGTGGGCCTCTTTCTGTGTGGAAGAAGCTGTCGGCCACTGGGCCAGGTTCTTCGGCGGTGCGCTGCGCAAGGCATACAAAATCCCGGAAGAGAAAATCGTCTACTTCCGCGTGCATGCCGAAGCCGATCTCGAGGAGCATGCCGACGGCGTTATGGCGCACGCGGATCTCGATTGGACGGTGCTGAGAAAGATGCTCGAAGAGGGCCGCGCGGATACTCGACCCGGCTTTAGCCTGGAGTATTGCCTACGCATGGGCACGGCTTATTTCGCTTGGTTCTTCGAAGGAGTTTATCAGTACATCAACAAAGAAGGGCTGTACAAAGCGTGACGACTCAGCCGGGCAAAACACCAGAAGGATTGTCCCCGCGTCCGTTGATGCGAATCCTGGGAGATTTCGCCAATAGCCAGATCCTGGACGCAGCCCTTGAGTACGATTTCTTCACTCTGATCCACAAGGGGTCTCAAACGGCGAACGAAGTCGCTCATGAAGCCGGGACCCACCCACGGGCGACGCGCATAGTTCTCGATGGCCTGATCGCCCTGGCGCTTATCGAAAAGAAAGATGGGCGCTACTCGCTTGTGCCTGTGAGCGAAACTTTTCTCGTTAAAGGCAAGCCTGCTTACATGGGGGACTTCCGTCACGTAGCCCTAGCGCTTTGGGATGGCATGGCCCATCTTAAGGAGTCCCTCAAAACCGGCAAGCCTCTGAGTCGAATGGACACCGGGGGCGAGCTTCAGGTTTGGGAAAAGCTCGTCATCGGGATCATTCCGATTGCCGAGCCGGTTGCCAAGGCGCTGTGCGATATTTTGGGCATTGGAACGGAACGAAAAGGGCTCCGAGTTTTGGATATCGCCGGGGGCTCGAGTATTTTCGGCATGACGATTCTCACGCGCGATCCATCCGCGCAAGTCACGCAACTGGATTGGCCCAATGTCAATGGCGTGGCGAAGAAACTCAATCGCGAGCGCGGCCTGGAAGGAAAGATCCGCTTCATCGACGGTGAGCATCGCTCAGCGACCCTTGAAACCAATTATTACGATTTAGTTCTTGCCAGTAATTTCTGCCGCTTCGAATCGCCAAAGGGGAATCGGGAATTGTTTCAGAAAGCTTACGCCGCGCTGAAACCGGGTGGAAGCCTCGTCGTCAACGACTTTCTCCCCAACGAGGAGCGCACCGGGCCCACCTTTGCCTTACGCTTCTCTGTTTACACGCTAACGCACACGCCCGAAGGCGAATGCTGGACGCTATCACAATATTCCGATTGGCTTAAAGCCGCGGGCTTCAACTCTATTGAAAGTCACAGCGATATACCCAAGGCTCTACCGGGGACAACTTTGATCATCGCCAACAAATAAGGCCGGATGGCTGAGACAAATTTCTCACCCTCGTTTTTCTTTTTAAGCAACCACAAATCAGACTAATTCAGGAAAGCTAAATTTTCTCTTTCCCAGCCGGCGTGCGCCCGCTTTGCTAATAACTACGGTGTCACCGCAGCGAACCGAATCGGGCGCCTCCGCCGGCATGGCACCGGGCTTGAGGACGAAAACGTTGCCTTCAACTAAAGGTAAGTCGAGATGCATCAGATAACTGGGAGAATTGTAAACCTGGCCCTCCACCTCGCCGGTGATTTGCGGCCGGTCTTCGCCGATGCCCCGGCCATGGAGCAACATGCCTTTGGGTATGTGGCCGGACTCTTGGACGAGCTTTCGATAGCAGGTCACTACCTCACGAAAGGTCACTCCCGGTTTCATGAACTTCACCAATTCGTCAAAGACTTTCACGCTGACATCGAAGGCGTTTTGCAATTCTCTTGGGATCCTACCGAGACAGGCCGCTTGCACGGTCTGAGCGATGTAGCCGCCGTATTTCGCTTCAAGCTCCGTATTGATCATGTCGCCGGCTTGCAGCGGACGATGGGGCGCAATGCGCGAAGCCCATGGGACATCGACGCCGGCGCCCCAGTGGGTCATTGACGGATAGTCGCCGCCGTTGGCAATGATCGTGTGCCAGATGGTTGCCACCATCTCGTTCTCCATGACACCGGGTTTCGCTTTCCCAAGGATGGCTTCGACCACCTTGTCGAGGATGGCAGCGGCACGTTCTATCCACGCGACTTCTTCCGGCCCCTTGACCGAGCGGGCATCTTGGAGCAATTCCGTCGCATTCTCAAATTGCGCCTCGGGAAAAGTTCTTCTTAGTTTTTCGATTATGCCGCTCACCACCGTTCCTTCCGGCGCGCG
>JAHKKJ010000282.1 GCA_020027655.1 Deltaproteobacteria bacterium
GCGTGGACCTGGGTCAATGACAAGGATCGCTATCTCATAGTAGTCAATCTCAGTGACGGTGCCGCGCAGGCCGTTGTTCAAGTGGCTTGGGACGAGTTACGAGGAAAAACCTGGCGCTTGGTCGACGTTTTATCCGGTCAGACCTACGAGCGGAACGGGGATGAGATGCGCGACCCCGGGCTGTACGTCGACCTGAAAGCCTGGAACTGTTACTTCTTCCGCTTGCAGCCGTTGTGAACCTCAGAATATTTTGTCCCGTGAGTAGTCGGTCAAGCAGGCTGATGTGAACTGCACACGGGGATCACGAAGTCGGCGGGTTTGAAACCCGCCCCTACATCTTTTGCCCTCTTTGCGGTTAGATTTTTCTTACTTCGTGATCTTCGGAACACTATCCAAAAGTTTTATCCATCTGCGCAAATTTTCCGGTGGCCCGTGGCTTCCAAAACGGGGACTTTGCTCGCGCCAAGCACTGTCCTGAGCAACGTCGAAGGGACGCCAAGCATGTCCTGAGCAGGGTCGAAGGGAACGCCAAGTCCGGAAGTTTAATTTCTTGGCGCCCTTTGCGCCTTTGCGGGAGATATTCCGAGTCTTGGTTGCGGCTTTGCCGCGCTGAGCCTTTTGCGGTTAGACTTTTCTTACTTCTAATGAAAAGAAAACCCCTCCGCCGGCGGCGGAGGGGTTGTTCGGGTGGGAAGATAAGCTAGCGGCTACTTCGGCGTGACAGCGGCGAACAGATTATTTTGTCCGCGCTGGACGAGCAGAAGGATATTGTTCTGGTCTTTGGCCTGCTCTAGTTTTTGCACAAGATCCTCTACGTTCTTCACCGCTTTGCGGTTGATCTCGCGGATGACATCCCCGGTTTGAATTCCCGCATCGGCTGCTGGACTCCCCGGTTCAACGCCGGTCACCACTACGCCGGTTTGACTTTTTAGCCGGAGGCGCTTGGCCATTTCCGGGGTGAGGTTCTGCACCGAGATCCCCAGGGTTTTGCTATGGGCTGGCGTCTTGGTAGTTTCGACGGTCTCTTCCATCTCACCGACCTTCACTTGCCGGTCGAGCGCTTTCTCATTCCGCCAGAGCTTGATATTCACGGATTTTCCCACCGGCGTCGATGCGACCATCCGGGGCAGATCTTGGGAGTCGGCAACTGCCTTGCCGTCAAACTCCACGATCACGTCTCCCTGCTCGATTCCTGCTTTCTCTGCCGGGCTTCCCGGGACCACCTCAGAAACCAGTGCTCCCTTCTTTTCTTTGAGGCCGAACGATTTCATCAGTTCCGGAGTCATCTCCTGGATGCTCACGCCGAACCACCCCCGGGTTACATGTCCCTTCTCCTGCAGCTGGGGAGCAATCTCTTTGGCCATGTTGACCGGGATGGCGAATCCGATGCCCTGAGCTGAAGTGATGATCGCTGTATTGATACCCACGACCTCGCCTTTTGTGTTGATCAGCGGGCCACCGCTGTTGCCTGGGTTAATCGAGGCATCGGTCTGAATGAAATTGTCATAGGGTCCAGAACCAATCACCCTTCCCTTGGCGCTGACAATTCCTGCGGTCACGGTCTGTTCCAATCCAAATGGACTCCCGACCGCGACGACCCAACTACCCACTTTTAGTTCATCGGAATTGCCTAGAGTTAGAGCATGCAGGTCCGATGCGCCGTCGATCTTTACCAGAGCCAGATCAGTCTTCGGATCCCGACCCACGACTTTGCCATCATACTCTTTGCCGTTGGAAAGCTTCACTTTGATCTGGTCCGCATCTTCGACTACATGATTATTGGTCACGATGTAGCCTTCGCGGCTCAGGACAAACCCGGATCCGACACCCCGCTGTTCGGGACGGGCAGACGGATTCCCCTCGGAAAAGGGTCCAAAGAAATCCCCGAAAGGACTATTCTCACCGAACGGGTTTCCAGGGAAATTACGAGACCCGAAGGCGACGTTCTTTACCTTCTTGACCACCTGGATATTGACCACCCCGGGGCGAACCGTTTCTGCAAGCTCGCTAAAGTTGCCCGGGATCATTGGCACTTCAGCCGACTTCGTTGGCGGAGTAGCTACCGGATCGGGAGCCTTCACCGCTTTCGATATCCCATACCCAGTTCCCAGTAAGACGCTTACCAGGACCGGGGCAAGCAAATATCGTTTAAAGTTATTGTTTTCCATAATGAGTCTCCTCCTTGTTCGGGGGCCTGATCGCCCGTTAATTTGACTCAATATAAATAATCAAGGTTAACCGGACGCTGACCGGAAGATTACCAATTGGTAATGTTGGGCAGGGGGGGGGAGAGGACGGGATGGACCAGGTTTCAGGTGTCAGGTTTCAGAGGCACTAAGGACTCAAGGGAAAACTCCAAGCACGAAATCCTAAGCCAGCGACGAAACAATGAAGAAAAGACTTAAAAACCGAAACCTGAAACCCGACACCCGAAACCTAAGTTTTGCTCGCGCTGAACATTGGTCCTTCGGTTTGATCAGCGGCGTCCTGGGACGTGAGGCGGTCATGCCGCTTTCGGCAGGGTGATATTAAAGCTGCTGCCCTGATTCACGGTGCTCGTTACGGTAATGTCCCCGCCATGAGCCCTGGCAATGGCCCTTGCCAGGCTGAGACCCAGCCCTGTTCCTGGTTGGGACCGGCTCTGATCGCAACGGTAGAATCGTTCGAAAATCCGGTTCAGGTCAGCCCCGGAGATGCCGACTCCCGTGTCTCTAATGGAGATAGTTATATTGTGGTTCTTGGCCCCGGTAAGAGAAACCTCGATCTTTCCCCCTGACGGGGTATATTTCACGGCATTGTCCAGAATATTGGCGAGCATCCGCTGGAGCATTCGGGCGTCGCCGTTGACCAAGGCTTTCTCCGCTGCGTAACAGTTCAGGCTCACGTTCTTGTCTTCTGCAATGGGGTCGAAAAGTTCGCAGGCTCTGCGGATGAGAGCCACGACCTCGACCTCCTCACCCGAAGGCTTTTCGACGCCGGCCTCCGTCTTCGATATCAGCAGCATCGTGTTGATCATATCGAGGAGCCGGTCGCAGTCCTCGATCGTGCTGGCTGCCATGTTCTCGTAATCCTCGAGAGACTTACCGGTGGTGAGGGTAACTTCCGCCGTTCCACGGATTCGGGTGACCGGGCTTCTCAGGTCATGGGCGATGTTGTCGCTCATTTCCTTGATCTCCGTGAGCAGAGTTTGAATCCGGTCCACCATCCCATTGAACGTGGTGGCCAGCTGATCGATCTCATCACCTCTGGGTTTCACCGGGACCCGCTCCTGAAGAGAGCCGCCGGAGATCTTTTGCGCAGTGTGGGTAACCGCCTCAATACCTGAAACCGCTCGCCTGGCCATGAACCAACCGACTCCTGCGGCCAGGACGATCAAGAAACTCATGGTGATGATAAAAATGCGCTTGAACGCCTCAAGCAGTCGAGCCTGACTTTCCATAGCCTGCCCTACCTGCACGATGACGGTCGGATTGAGCATGGCATAAAGGATACGCACTTCATCGCTGCGGTTTGGAATCGTAATGGTTTCCAGAATCGGACCGCTGCCTCGCAGCAGCTTCTCAATCGCCCCGACATCCACATTGATATCTTTCCAATAGGACATGTTGGAGGAAGAAAAGGCTTCTCCCGTGAGATTCAGGAGTCGAAAAAACACTTTCTTTTCGCCCGCGGCTTGGGCCTCGATGACCGCGCTGTTATTGACCGCTCCGATGCCGTCACCGGCCAGCAGCGTGGAAAACCTCTGGGCTTGAGCCAGCAGCTCCTGATCGGTTCGTTCCTGAAGCACCGAAGTGATCAGCGTGTAAAAGAGTAGAAACGCCACGCAAGAACAAAGGGCGAAAATCCCCGCGTACCAGAGGGTGAGACGGAAGGCGAGAGTGTTCGGCAGCCTAAGGATTTTCCCTGAGGACATAACCGACCCCGCGGATCGTGTGGATGAGCTTTTTAGAAAAATCCCTGTCGATCTTATCGCGGAGCCGGGAGATCCGCGCCTCGACTACGTTGGTCTGGGGGTCGAAATTATAGTCCCACACGTGCTCCATAATCATCGTCTTTGAAACCACCCGTCCAGTATTGCGTAGAAGATATTCAAGCAGCGAGAATTCTATCGGCTGCAATTCGATCCTTTTCCCTTCCCGGACCACTTCCCTGGTTAACAGGTTCATGGCGAGATTCGCTACGGCCAACTGCGTCGGTTCAGCAAGCCCGCCGGCTCTTCGGATCAGCGCCTGCACGCGTGCCAGCAGCTCGGAAAAAGCGAAGGGCTTGGTCATATAGTCGTCGCTCCCCGTCTGCAGCCCTTTGACGCGGTCATCCACCGAATCTTTCGCGCTCAGGATGATAACCGGCGTGTTGATCTTCTTTAGTCGCATCTCTTCGATCAGCACCAACCCATTCAGTTTCGGTAGCATAATGTCGACGATGGCGGCATCGTAGGGCTCGGTCAAAGCCAGATGCAGTCCTGTTTCTCCGTCGGGAGCATGATCGACTGCATACCCCGCAGCCCGTAATCCTTTCTGAACGAACGAGGCTATTTTCACATCATCTTCAACCAGCAGAATTCGCATAACAGAGACTCACAACTTCGGATGAACCCTTAATATATCTCGCGCAAAGGCGCAAAGGGCGCCAAGGTTTGGAGAAATAAATATTCGGGTCTTTCTTTGCGCGCTTGGCGTCTTGGCGCGATCAATTCTTGGTTTGAGCTTTCTTCGGATTTCGAGCTTCGAATTTCGGATTTCTACCTTAAAACCCGTATTGGACCAAAGTCCAATATACAAGTGTGTTAGATCCGTGTATGGTCTTATCAAAATCTGTTCTCACAAGGAGGAAGTAGTTATATGTCTAAGGTTCGAACCGTTTCGAGGCTCGCTCTATTCTTTTTGGTCATGGCGTTTGCGAGCAACGCCGTCGCTGCGGAAAAGGCCACGCCTTCTGGAAAGGTAGCGATCGAAAGTACTTCGATTGCTGCTGGCATTGGAGTGAGCTGGGGCGATGGGAAGCTGACCTTCAAAGGGAAGACCTACCCGTTCTCCATCGACGGTCTATCGCTGGTGGATTGGGGCATCAGCAAAGCGCAGGCGACTGGGGATGTCTACAATTTAACCGATGCGGCCAAACTCGCGGGAACCTATGTGGCCGCGGAAGCCGGGCTTACTCTGGCCGGCGGCATGGGCGGCATGGTGCTGCGCAATCAGGATGGCGTGATCTTGCACGTGCGTTCTGTTTCTCAGGGTGCCCGGCTGCAACTCGGCACTAGCGGATTGATCATCAAGATGAAGTAAGAAACCGGCAGTGGGGCGAGGGATAGGTGTCGGGTGATGAGGGATTCTCCCCTCGCTCCCCGACTCTCTACCCTCGACCCCTATCCGGATTTGATTCGAGTCGATCTGCTCGCCCTATATTAGCGGAGCGGTTTCGCGGCCATTGCCCCAGATGTGCGAGGGCGGCGCGCAGTGGGGCGCTGGAGAGCTGATTAGTCCAGCGTAGGGCGTGTGCGTCTCTTGGATCAGGAAGATTGCGCCGGAAACCGACTGCTTTTTGTGCTCGGTCTGTTGCACGCCAAATCCTCATGCGGTGAATGCGCTTTACGATATCGCGAGCCGTTTTCAGCATGTTCGAAATAACGGAAACTAATATAGACACCGATGGACAGGACCACGTAAAGCCTGCATCGCTCTCGTGAGTGGGTGCCCGCCCTTGGAAAAGGAAAATCAGGGAGGATTTGCGGATGTTTGTTCCAACCAGGAAGTAGACAGATTCCTCTCAACTCCCATTTTTCTAAAACAGGGAGGACGGTCCATCGGAGAAAATAGACACTCTCGACGTGTGCTATTATAGCTGCCTCGGCGTCCTGTATTTTGTCCTTGGAGTGGGTTGGCCCGCCAGGGCATTTGCTCGCATTCAGGCCAGCGAGGCGATCGGTTTTACGACTGGCCTAATGCATTCCATTTCAGGCCTTCGGCGTTTTTATGCTGGGCTGGGGTTTGCGGGGGTAAATTAATATCTCGTCAGAGTCGAAGAAACATGATGAGATAGCAATCGGATTTTTCGCGAAAAGGCGTAAAGGGAATAAAAACGCAGACCAAATCTGAAATTCGAACCAAATCCAAATGGTGACTTGGATGGTTTTGACCAGGGAGTTTGACAAACACTTACGCAGGAAATATTGCTTCAGTGATCAGATTAAAGAAGGGATTCACCTATGAAGCGTGT
The DNA here is from genome assembly GCA_020027655.1 of Deltaproteobacteria bacterium. Classification (GTDB taxonomy): domain Bacteria; phylum Desulfobacterota; class Binatia; order UBA9968; family UBA9968; genus DAIRFP01. The sequence continues at coordinate 6,217 of JAHKKJ010000282.1, forward strand.
GTATTGTTCTGCGAGACGGATCGGTTCAGTAGTCGCTTTGACGATGCTGGTTTTGGCCGGATGGCCCCAGCCTGGTCATGTGCAACCTGCGGGGATCGATCCGCAGGCGGAAAAATTGTTGCGGCGCATGAGCGACTACCTGGCGAGCCGCCAGCAGTTCACTTTGAAGGCGGAGAGCACGCTCGAAGTCGTACTGACATCCGGGCAGAAGCTGCAGTATGACAGTCCTGCGACACTGATGGTGTCGCGACCGAATAAGCTGCGCGCTCACCGCAAGGGTGACCTCGCCAACCAGGAATTTTTCTACGATGGCAAGACCCTGACGCTCTACAACCCGCGGGAGAATTTGTACGCCACCACGGCTGCGCCGCCGACACTCGATGAGACGCTCGACTTCGCCCGGGAGAAACTCGACATAATCGCGCCCGCTGCAGAACTCCTGTACAAGAACGCCGCTGAGAGAATGCTGAAGGAGTCCTCGTCCGGGTTCGTGGTCGGCCCGAGCGTTGTCGGGGGTGTCAAAAGTACTCATCTCGCGTTTCGCGGAGCGGAAGTCGACTGGCAGATCTGGATCGAGGACGGGGACAAGCCGTTGCCCCGCAAATTCATCCTCACCTCGAAAAAGGTTGCCGGGGAGCCACAGTTCACCGTATTAATTAGGAACTGGGACGTAGCGCCGAAGTTGACGAATCAGGAGTTCAGTTTCACGCCGCCCAAAGGCGCTAAGAAAATCGAGTTTCTCCAGCTGACCGCCGAAGCGGGAAAGCCAAAATGAGGTTGCCTTGCAGAACGGGTTCTTTTACAGGAGCTAACGGAGATAACAGAGATATAAAAAACTTCGTTGCCTCTGTTCTCTCCTGTTAAAGAGGACCCAAAAATTAGAAAAGGAGCAAACAATGAAAACGTTTTTAATGTCCATAGCGCTCACTATAGCGCTAGTTTTTATGTCTATCGCGGACTTCCTGCCCGAGTCCCCGTTGAGACTGGGATTCGTCGGGAATGCTGAGGCAATCATCGGCATGCCCTGGACACCCTACTCTTTCGCAGGCGTGGCGCGCCGTTCGATGTACGCAGAAAGCGTATACCATACTGCCGCCGTGAACGCTGCCGCTGCCAACGCTGCT
>JAHKKJ010000283.1 GCA_020027655.1 Deltaproteobacteria bacterium
ACCCAACTTTGAATGTGAGGAAGAACGTTACAGCCTGAAATGGCAATCTGCAGCAACTCTGCCAGCGATACTCGGATTTCCTCGCGCAAAGCATGTCCTGAGCAGCGTCGAAGGGAACGCTAAGGGCACAAGGCAGGAAAAAAATGCCGAACTTAGCGTCTTTGCGCCTTTGCGGGAGAAAATCCCCGTCTTAACGAGTCCGCCGCGGTTACATCAGCTCGCGTATCAGCGACTTGGCCACATCCGGGGCGACTCCAAGCGGGCGCCGGGCAAGCGGGCCGCCTTCGTCAAGAATCTGCTCGAGTTGGTCCAGCGTGGGAAGATCGTCTCTCTTCCAGAAAAGCCCGATGGGAATCTCATCCCCCCACTCGTAACTCTTCTGTATAGCCGCGGCGAAGTCGGTCGGATCATGCCCCATGTCTTCTAACTTTTTTGTCCGGTGTTTGAAAAACTCGTGGGTGTTGTCGAGATTGAATGTCACGCACGGACTGAAGGCATCGATGAGCGCAAACCCCTTGTGTTGAATACCGCCTTTGATGAGATCGACGAGATGTTTTACCTGTCCGGTATATCCCCGCGCCACATAAGTCGCCCCCGCAGCAATGGCGAGCGATACGGGAAAGATAGGATTCTCCACGCTGCCTGCCGGCGTGCTCTTGGTTTTCATCCCCTTAGTGCTGGTCGGAGAGATCTGCCCGGTTGTAAGGCCATAAATCTGATTGTTCATCACAATGTAGGTTAGATCGACGTTGCGTCGCATGGAGTGAATGAAGTGGTTGCCGCCGATGCCGTACCCGTCGCCGTCGCCCCCGGTAACGATGATCTTGAGATCGTGATTGGCAAGCTGGGCGCCGGTCGCCACTGCCAAAGCGCGTCCATGCAGCGTGTGCATGCCGTAGGTACTAACATACCCAGGCAGGTTGGAAGAACAGCCGATGCCGCTGATGGTCATCACCTGATGAGGGTGCAGATTCAACTCCACTAGCGCCTGTTTCAATGCTGTTAGCACGCCGAAGTCGCCGCAGCCCGGACACCAGTCAGGGTCTACCTTGCCTTTAAAATCCTTGACGGTTAGCCGCGGGCCCGCAGGCGGCTGTTGGCCCGTCTTCGAGATTCTCGCCTCTATATCGACTGGATCTACGCTCATAGATTACTCCTTAAGGTAGTTTCGGGTCCCGGGTCCCGCCGTCTCAGGTTAAACCCGAAACCCGAGACACGAGACTCGGGACATAAAATTGCTAGACCATAATCTCGTGCACCGGCACATATTTTTGTGTCGTGCCCGCCAAAATCTTCTTAACGCCATCGACAATATGATGCGGCATAAAGGGCTCGCCATCGTACTTGCGAATGTGACCGTCGGCGACGATGCTGGTTTCGGAGCGCAGGTAGCGCGCGAACTGTCCGCTGTAGTTATTCTCTACGATGATGAGCTTCTTACACTTGGAAACTATCGCCGTGATCGCTTCGCAATGGAGAGGAACCATCCACTTAATCTGGAGGTTATTGGCGGCAACCCCTTCTTCGTTTGCTAACTTCTGCATGGCTTCGCGAATGACCCCTGCCGTTGAGCCCCAACCCACCAAGGTCACCTGCGCGTCCTCTGGTCCGAACAGCCTAGGCGGCTCCAGGAGCGGCAGAATCGCTTCCATCTTGCGCATGCGCTTTTCATGCATGGCCTGGCGCTTGTGCGGGTTGGTGAATTCATCGCTGATCAGCACGCCATCCTCGTCATGTTCATCGGTCGCCACGACATGCGTGTATCCCGCCGTCCCTGGCAGCGCCCTGGGAGAGATACCGGTATCCGTGAGCTGATAACGATTGTAGCCGCCATTGACGGGCGGGACGCTACCGTTGAGGCCGATGACTTCGCCTCTGTCAATGGGAACGTTGAAGTCTAATTCCGCCGGGTCCACACTGGAACGACCCTCGGAAAGCAAGAGATCTGAAATGACGATGCCCGGACACTGAAATTTATCCACCAGGTTAAAAAGCTCGGGCACTGTTTTGAAGCAATCCAGTATGTCGGTTGGCGCGACAATAATGCGCGGGTAGTCTCCCTGCCCTGCTCCCATCACTTGCCAGAGATCACCTTGCTCGGTTTTGGTCGGCACGCCTGTGGCAGGACCTGCGCGCTGAACGTTGATACAGACGACGGGTATCTCCATCATGGCCGCCGATCCCAGAGCCTCACTCATCAGCGCAAAGCCGCCCCCCGAAGTGGCGCACATCGCCCGGCATCCTGCATGGGCAGCGCCGATGGCTACGTTGATAACGCCGATCTCGTCTTCAATCTGACGCACCATGATGCCCAACTGGCGCCCATGTCGGGCCATCCAGTGAAGCACACCGGATGCAGGGCTCATCGGATAGGCACAATAAAAACGCACGCCCGCCGCCGCTCCTCCCATCGCCAGCGCCTGGTTGCCTTCGAAGAACGCCAGTTTTTTTCCGGTGTCGGGCAGCGAGAATGCGAACGGCTTGAAATGCGCACCAGCGTAGTCGTAACCGGCGCGGGCCACTCCGACGTTTTCGGCAATGACGGTTTCCCCTTTTCTTTTGAACTGTAGAGTGAGGATGTCTTCGAGGATCTTGAACTCGACACCGATCAGGCGCAGCACCGCCGCCAAAGCAATGGTGTTTTGAACCAGATCTCCTCTGATGTTCGGCGCCAACTCCTTCACCGAAAAGGGACAAAGCTGGACGCCGGCTTCGACTTCGCCGGGTTTGATCTTATCGCCGTTGTAAAGGACAACAGAACCAGATTTCATTAAGCGAAGATGGCGATTCATCGTGTCCTGATTGAGGGGAATCAAAATGTCGAGCTTGTCACCGAATGTGAGAACCGGGGCATCGCTGGTGCGAAGCGTGAGGAAAATGTGGCCGCCGCGAATGATCGACTGGTACGCATTATAGGCGTTCAAGTGCAACCCGCGGCGAACGAAGATCCGCGCCAGGATATCGCCGGGCGTGGCGATTCCCTGGCCCGCTGCACCGCCAATTCCAATCGAGAGATCGACTTTTGCCATCTTGATTCCCTCCGGGTTAATCTTGCCGCACCGTCACTTGGGTGTTGTAACATCCATAGTGGGAAGCTTGGCGAGTATTTTGTTCATCTCCTCCGCTGAGAAGGCTCTCATGGTCTGGGTACGGATATTTCCCAGAGCGCCCATGCTGGCAGCGAAGGCGGTGATGGTTTCATCGTCAGGGGCCTCCGCCGTAAAAACGGCATCATATGTGCCCATGGTCCAATAAATATCCTTAATTTTGATGTCAAGGTTGGCAGCGGCGTTTACCAGCCCTTTTGCTCTTTCCGTGGTCTGCCTAATATAGCGGACGCCTTGGTCGGTGAAGTTCACGAGAACAACGTACGTGGCCATCGTGCTTCCCTTCGGAATGATTAAACAAGAAAGCCGGTGCGCTTTTGCGAAAAACCGCAAAGCAACCGGCTCGCATCATCCCTTTACCCCGTTGCGACAATCGCCGCGCGCGCCTCTGTTCAGCCTCAAATCCTGCGGGCCTATCAAAGTTGGGAAGATTTTTGACCTTTATCTGTCGATGAAGATAGCAAGGCGAAAAGAGGCTGTCAAGGTAATTTGATTTCAAAGTGATCTCGCTTTTTCAGATGAGCGCTACCAACCAAAACACTTTTGCGGTAAGCTCTCGCCGTCTCTATGCATCGGGCAAAAAACCAAAGACTTTCTCTGACGCGAGTGCTTTTTCCAAGATAATTTCGAGCTCTGACGAAAGACGAGGAAAACCTAAATGTTTGACTTCTTCACACCGAACCATCCCTTCGGCGGCCAAACGCTCCGCCTCGTGGCGCAGGCTCAGCAAGGCGGCGGCGATGTATTCGATATCGCGCGTACCTGCGCCAAGATCGAGCCCGGCGACAAAGCGGCTTGGGAACGGGAATGGCTCCAATTAGCGCAAACGACCGAAGCTAAAGCAAGAGAGGCGCAAGCAAAGGAGCGGCAGCACACGGCGGTTGCTCACTTTTTTCATGCCAACCAGTACTATCGTATGTCGGACGTGTTTCTCACCTATGTGCAGAACGACACTAAAGCGGAGCGCTTCCGGAAGGCGCAGGAATGCTTCCACGCAGGCGCGAAACTGCACGAGCCCAAAATCGACGTGATTTCGGTTCGCTGCGACAATGAGGACTACGACGGTTATTTCTGTCATCCCGTCGATCCCAAACCAGGCAAATGGCCCACGGTGCTTTTCCTGGGTGGCGCGGACGCCTATGCTGAGGAAATTTACTTTGGCGCAAAGCCGATGTTGGAACGCGGCTGGGCCGTCTTGCTCGTTGACACGCCGGGACGCGGCTCTTCCATCTATCTAAAGGGAATTAAAACACGTCCCGATTACGAAGTTCCGGGCCAGGCCTGTATCGACTATCTCATTTCTCGACCGGAAGTAGACCCAGACCGCATCGCCCTCGTCGGCATCAGCATGGCTGCCTACTATGCGCCGCGAGTGGCGGCGTTCGACAAACGAGTCAAGGCCCTCATCGGCTGGAGCGGCTGCTACAGCATCCTTGATGATCTTTACGATTTCTGCCATCACCTGCAGCCAACCGTGCAACGGCTGCTTGGCGGCGTGAGTCATGACGAAGCTCGCCGACTCCTGCGTGACTTTACGATGGCGGGCCTCGCCAAGAGTATCACTTGCCCGACTCTGATCACCCACGGCGCTGCGGATACGTTAATGTCAGTCGAAGGCGCCAAGCGGCTGTTCGCTGAGATCGGCGCTAAAGACAAGACGTTAAGAATCTACGATCAGAATGACGTTGGCGGCAGAATCCACTGCAGCCACGACTATTGGGCGCACAATGTGCCCTTCATGTTGGACTGGCTGGAGGAGCGGCTGTAGAGGAATCGGACTGAATCTCGTAACGGCAGGGCGCCGTCAAAGGATTCATACACAAACGGCGTATCTCATCCGATCTCTTCCCCCTCGACGGGGGAAGATGAAGATGGGGGGTGCTGCGCACGCCTATAAAAATGATGGGCACCCCCACCTTTGTCCTCCCCCGGCAGCGGGGGAGGAATAAATAGCGGAACGAGGAGGATAAGACTAGCGTGACATCAGACGGAAACAAAACCAACTGGGACAAAGAAGTCGATGTGATCGTCGTGGGCTTTGGAGCTGCCGGCGGAGTGTCAGCCATTACGGCCCACGACGCGGGAGCAAAAGTCTTGTTGATCGAAAAGATGCCGAACCCGGGTGGAATATCCATACTGTCGGGCGGCGGGGTTGCGTTTGCCCGCAATGCTGAAGGTGCTTTTCAATATCTAAAGCGGACCTGCAACGGCACGACATCGGACGACATTCTGCGCACCATGGCCGAGGAAATGGTCGGGATGATCGATTGGCTTAAAGAGCTGGCCAAAGTCAGCGGCACAGAGCCGACTCAGACAGAAGTGCGCGGCCACGGCACTTATCCCTTTCCCGGCACCAGTGACATTGATTCAATAAAGCTCAAAGACTTTTCCGCATACTCAGAATTTCCTTGGGCCAAGGGGCTCCGGGGCGGCGCGCGGCTTTTCAAAGTTGTTTACGACAACGTCAACGCCCGGAAGATCGAGGTGATGTTATCAACTCCGGCG
>JAHKKJ010000284.1 GCA_020027655.1 Deltaproteobacteria bacterium
TCGGAAAGAAAGTTACTTTATTGTTGATCTAATCGCATATAGTAAACGCTTGGGATATGTGTCAAGAGATTTTATTTGATAAAGAATAGGCGGTCCGAACTTTCTTACCATCATGAAGACCGGAAGCGTTCCCGGTGTAGGATAAGAGGGAATATCAAACGGTTGTTGTGAGTCGACAACACTGGCGTCATGTCGTCTCTCTCCAAGTCCGAAATGTAAATGAACGAGCAAGAGTTAGAGCGAAACTGTGAAGCCCCAGACTGGCGCACTGGTAATTCTCCGTGCAGGGCTAGCGGGCGAGGGCGTACCCACGTGATTTGTCGAGGGGCGGGAATGATGCCGGGCAAAGGACTATGAGCCGGCGATTGGTTGCTACTGCAAAAAAAGACGGGGTAGGGTGGTCATTGGTGCGAAGGACTCGTCACAGATAAGGATCGCTTGCGAATAATAATAACGAATCAATTATCGCGCGGCCGGGTTCTTACCTGGTGAACCAGCATTTCACAAAGTCGCTTGGGATAGTCCTCAGGAGCTCCGAGACGCGCTTTCACTGGTGACATTGACGGGGCCAGCGCGACATGTTCCTTACGGCTATATTCTATCCTTCTAATCCATAGATCCTCCCGGAAAAGTTCGGGACTGTCATAGCCACGGACCACCGGGTTTTCCGTCACCAGTTGGCTTGCCTTTAAATCTGGAAAAGGGACAATCCTTGTTCTTACCTTTTTGTCGCGCTCGCGCCGTTTCGAGCTGATAAAGTTGTCATAAATGGTCGATGCAAAGGACAAGGTGCAGGTCGAAGCCAGAGCGAAAAGAAACCAACTTATTATGTTTTCCACTATCATTGCGTTCATAGATCTTCTTGATTATCCTCCCGTGTCGTTCGCCCGCGGGCAATATTCAAAAGGCCATAAATCCATAAGTTCTTGAAAAGGAGAAATAAGCTTTTGAATGATTTTTTTTCTTGACATTCGGCGACGTTTTATTGACACCTGCAAACAGCCTGGAGCTAACTCGTCTTTCATAGCCAGCAGGAGTTTCCTGTAGGTTTGCTGTCGTGCCACTGGTGGGAAGATTATTGTCACAAATTATCGGTCACTAATAAGCCGCTGTCAAGATTTTTTACGATATGGCACTCCCCGAAGACGTTTGTCGGGCTTGTTTATTCTCAATCCAGCTTATGGAACTTGATCCGAGGATGCTTTATCTTTGCAGCGTCCCAGGCCTTCTCACCAATGATCTCAACGCTTGATTCTTCGAAGTCGCCTTCCGTTAATTTTTTAACCAGCGCGATAACCTTGTCGAGTGCTAACCTATCTCCGGCCTCGATAAAGAGCAGACTTTTGGACTTGGAACGGAGGTGCTGAATCTCACTTTTTCTACTGTAGGTCGCCAGGTAAATCATTTTTTTGCGTTGGCCTTTTGTTATGCTTGAGCCTGTTTGAGCGTCCGTAAACCGTGATCGAGACTGTCGCGGTGCTTTTGCCGCAATCTTGAACGGGCAAAATTTAAGCCATCAGTGTTGCCTTGGCGCGTTACAGCAAGTAGCGGAAAACCCACGAAATGATCGGATAGCCTGGTGCCACCTTGATGAACATGTCGTTGACAGTTTGACATTTTTGTCACTCCTCTATGAAACAGGGTTACTTTCTTGACAATGATGCGTTCGAATCTTAGGCTTTTAAGTAGTGTCTGATAACGGGTCATTTTATTCGGCAGTTGAGGCCTGATTCATATGGCGTCCCGCGATTGGGATATTGTGATGTGGCAGCGAGCCAGTGATCTGCTCCAGCAAGTAGAGCGAATCCACAGGAATTTTTTGCAAATTGCGGCGGGTGTTCAGTATCGTTCTTCCCACGGCAGAAGCCCCGCCTGGGAGCCGCCTGTGAACGTGGTCGAGACCGACGAAAGCTGGTGGGTGATCGCAGCTCTACCGGGAGTCGCCGCTGATCGCATGAATGTGCGCTTGGAGGGACGCGATCTAGTGATCGCGGGCGAACGGCCCCTGCCGAAATGCTGCAACGACGGAGAACTAAAGATATGGGAGATCCCGCTTGGACGTTTCGAGCGGCGGCTCACTTTGATCGAAGGCAGAAACTCTTTATCCCTGGGAGAAGTTTCGCTTCAGAATGGATTGTTGATCATCGAGTTGAGGAAGGTTTCATGACCGCAGAAGAAAACGAACTTCCTAAGTCCAAACCTCGCCTTTCCATACCTGCCGGGGCGTTGGTCATTTTACCTTTGCGCAATATGGTGCTCTTCCCTTCCACGGTCATGCCGCTGGTCGTTGGACGCCCTTCGAGCCTCCGAGCAATAGAGGAGGCAGTCCGTCAGCAAGTGCCAGTCGGGTTTGTCGCCCAACGAGATCCGGCAATAGAAGTTCCACAGGCTCAAGATCTGTTCCGAGTCGGTAGCGCTGCGGACGTTCTGCGCATGTTCGGCCTGCCTGACGGCCAGCGGCAGATTATTATCCAAGGTCGCCAACGCTTTGAAATCGCCGAATTTCTTGAGACTGATCCGTTTTTCATAGCACGCGTCACCATGATCGAAGAGAAGATACCCCAAGCGAAGCAATTTGAAGCGAGAATTTTGCACTTGCGCCAGGAAGCCGCGAGAGCCTTGGGCTTGTTGCCTGAGCCCATGAACGAATTGAAATCAACCATCGAAAGAATCGATAATCCTTTATCCCTGATTGACATGATCGCTTCCACTCTGGACCTGGCGCTTCCCGAGAAGCAAGAAATCCTGGAAATCATTGACCCCGAAGCACGGGCGGAAAAAGTTTCAGAAAAGCTAGCACGCCAGATCGAATTGCTGGAGCTCAGCAAAAAGATCGGGGAGCAAACTAAAGAATCAATGGATCGGACTCAACGCCAGTATTTCCTTCGCGAGCAGTTGAAGGCCATCCAAAAGGAGTTAGGCGAAGAAGACGGTCAGCGCCTGGAGGTTGAGGAGCTGCGCAAGAGAATCTACGAAGCAAAAATGCCACCCGAGGTGGAAAAGGAAGTGCTCCGGGAACTCGCGCGGTTCGAGCGGATTCCTGAAGTTGCCGCGGAATATTCAGCCCTGCGGTCTTATCTCGATTGGATGGTGGAGTTACCATGGAGCATTTCCAGCGAGGAGCAAATCGACCTTCCCAAAGCGCGCGAGATTCTCGATTCCGATCATTACAATCTGGAAAAAGTAAAAAAGCGAATTGTTGAATTTCTCGCGGTTCGTAAACTTGTGCCCCATGGGAAAAGCCCGATCTTGTGTTTTGTCGGTCCTCCCGGAGTCGGAAAGACGTCCCTCGGTCAAAGCATTGCTCGGGCCATGAACCGGAAATTCGTGCGCCAGAGTCTCGGCGGTGTCCATGACGAAGCGGAGATCCGGGGGCACCGGCGCACTTACGTCGGTGCCCTCCCCGGTAATATTATCCAAGGAATTAGAAAGGCAGGCACCAAGAATCCCGTCTTTATGTTGGATGAAATCGACAAGCTCAGTGCCAGTTTCCATGGCGATCCGTCGGCTGCTTTGCTGGAGGTCTTGGACCCTTCGCAAAACGCGACTTTTCAGGATCATTATCTTGCTGTGCCTTTTGATTTGAGCCAGGTGTTATTTATTGCAACGGCTAATGTGCTCGAGACCATCCCAGCCCCCCTCCGTGATCGTATGGAGATCTTGCAATTAGCCGGATATATCGAAGTAGAAAAACTGGCAATTGCGAAAAATTATCTCATTCCCCGGCAAATTGCCGAAAATGGCCTTGATCGCAATGCTATAACTTTTACCGACGATGCGATCCGTGAAATCATTCGATCCTACACACGCGAAGCTGGGGTTAGGCAGCTTGAGCGTGAGCTAGGGACTGTTTGTCGGGGCGTAGCGACCCGGGTGGCGGAAGGGTTCAAGGAAAGAACTACTATCGATAAAGAATCGGTCCGCGAGTATCTCGGCCCGCAAAAGTTCTTCAATGAGATAGCGCTGCGCACCAGTCTGCCCGGTGTGGCGACGGGACTGGCATGGACGCCTTTTGGTGGAGACATCTTGTTTGTGGAAGCGACTAAAATGCCGGGGGACGGCAGGCTGCAGTTAACGGGTCAGCTCGGCGATGTCATGAAAGAAAGCGCCCAAGCCGCCTGGAGTCTTGTCAAATCACGGGCGGAATCGCTTGGCATCAAACCCGAAATCTTCCGGAAAAACGATCTGCACATCCATATCCCTGCGGGCGCCATCCCGAAAGACGGGCCCAGCGCAGGAATCACCCTTTTCGTTGCTATCGTCTCACTTCTCACCGGGCGCCGAATCAGTAAGGATGTAGCTATGACCGGCGAGATCAGTCTGCGCGGTTTAGTGTTGCCGGTAGGAGGAATAAAGGAAAAAGTGCTGGCAGCCAAGACAGCCGGAATTTCCTGTGTCTTGCTCCCGGAATTAAATAGACGAGACATGGAGGAAATCCCGGCGGCGGCACACGAGGGTATTCGTTTCGAGTTCTTAAAAACAGTGGATGAAGCACTGGCACTGGCTTTGGAGCCAGAATCTCCCAGCGACTTCCTTTCCAGCGAGACGCTTGCAGCGAGTTCGATATCCTGACGCCCGTCGATTTTTGTCGCGCCTCACGTATACTTCAAAAGGCTCACCGGATTTGGGTTAACGTAAAACTCGCAACTGGAAAGCGGACTCGATCTTCTTTCTCACGCTGCATCATCATTCATGCCTTTACTTCGCCTCGACAACGTCTCTCTTGCCTATGGCTATTTGCCTTTGCTCACCCATGTTCATTTTCAAGTCGAGCCGGGCGAGCGCGTGTGTCTCCTCGGTCGCAACGGCGCCGGCAAGACGACATTGTTGCGGGTTATAACCGGGATAGCGCTACCGGACGAAGGCGATATATGGCGACAGGATACGCTGCGCATCGCGCATCTCGAGCAAGAGGTGCCCCCGGATACAGAAGAGACGATATTTCAAGTGGTGGCCGCAGGATTGGGCGAACTGGGCGCACTGCTGACGGAGTACCACCAGTTGACACACGAGGTGGGCGCCGGAGAACGAACGTCACTACAGCGGATGGCGAAGTTGCAAGCGCGCATCGATGCTTTGAGGGGCTGGAACATCGGCCAGAAGGTCGAGACGGTCCTGACTCGGTTGGGGCTGGCCGCGGACCAGCGTCTTGTCAGCTGTTCCGGCGGAGTTCGAAGACAGGCCATGCTGGCGCGGGCATTGGTGAGTGACCCGGATCTGTTGCTGTTGGACGAGCCGACCAACCATCTCGACATCACGGCGATTACGTGGCTGGAGGACTTTTTACACGATTACCACGGTGCGCTGATCTTTGTCACCCACGATCGAATGTTGCTGAAACATCTGGCGACCCGCATCGTTGAACTCGATCGAGGAAAGTTAAGCTCTTTTCCCGGTGACTTCGACGCCTACTTGAGCAAGAAAGAAGAGTTGCTGGAGATCGAGGCGCGCGCAGCGGCCAACTTCGACAAGAAGCTTGCGGCAGAAGAAGCCTGGATTCGCCAGGGTATCAAGGCTCGCCGCACCCGCAACGAAGGACGAGTGAGAGCGTTGCAGGCCTTGCGGCGGGAGCGGAGCCAACGCCTCGAATCTGAGGGTACAGTCCG
>JAHKKJ010000285.1 GCA_020027655.1 Deltaproteobacteria bacterium
ATCGATGTAAACGCGCTGGCCGTGTTGCCGACCGCGTCCATGCCCACCAGGAGCGCGATGACGAGAAGCGGGTCCTTCATCGTCATGACGAACGGAAGCATGATTGCCAGGGTGCTCGGCCCGCCGATGCCCGGCAGAAAGCCGACGAGGCTGCCGATCAGCACGCCGAGGCACATGAAAGCAAAGGCCTCGGGCTGAAGAACGCCGACTAAACCTTCAAGGGCAGCTTCGAACATCTTCTCTCTCCGAGGCGGTCCGGATAAGAACTAACGTTAATCCGACAAAATATTTTCGCTTGTTGAACGATGCGGAGACGGGTTCTCTCTCCCCTGGCGGGAGAGTTAGAGTGAGGGGGCAAAAAATTAGGGCACCCTCACCTCTATCCGTCCGAGACTGTGTCGCAATCAAGTTCATTGGTCTTACAAGCGACTACGAACGGTTACCATCATCTACGTTGACACCAGCACACTCAAAATCCCCCTTTCATCCCCCTTTGAAAAAAGGGGGAATTCCTTATCCGCAGCTCCTAATTCCTGACGGTCTCGTCCTACTACCCCTCTTTGAAAAAGAGGGGTAGGGGAGATTTGCGTGCGTCAAGGCGCGACCCAGCGCATTACGACACAGTCTCTCCAGGGAGAGGAAGTTAGCGAGCTCACTGCTGGTGATAAATCCATTAGCTTCCGCTTATCGTCTCCGGCCTCGCCGCGCAGGTCTCTGTGCTATTGTTAACACAAGAGAATGTCGGATTAGGACTAAGATTTCGCCTCGCCGATGGGCAAGCCATATTTTTGCCGCAGCTTGGTGATGAAATCCTTCGCTTCCTTGGGAATGCTGATTTGATCGCGAATCAAAGTATCGACCCTTTCCGCAGGGATGGGTTTCCAGCCATCGCCGAAAAACTTGTCGCCTTCCTTATCCACCTCCGGGTCTTTCATGAGCTTCGCGAAGGCCTCCTGCAGCAGCTTCACCAGATGATCCGGTGTGCCTGCGGGGGCGACTAGGAATTTATCCAGCTCCGGCGAGCCCGCCCAACCGACGAAAGCCTGCCAGGCTAAGCCCGTGGGTTTTTTCGCGCCCAAGGTTTCAATAAAGCTTGGGACATCGGGAAAATCCTCGCGCCGCCGTTCATCTTCGGCCAGCACGACCTGGACGACTCCCTCGCGCTGCAAGTCCTTAACGAGCTTTACATTGGCCGTCGCCCACATATCGATTTCCCCTTGGCGGATGGCCAGCTGCAGCTCTCGGCTGCCCGGATATCCATAGATCCAGCGGAGATTCCAGCCCAGGTATTCAGCCCCCCAAACCGTCATAGCCACCCAGGAACGAATGCCGTCCGTGTCACCCACCACAACCGGCTTAGCGCTGCGGTTTGTGAGCCTCTCCCGAGCGTCGTTCCGAATCACGAGCAGGCTACCTGAGCGGGCAATGCCGCCGATCATCTTGTTCTGTCGCGGGTCATACTTGATCGTCGGGCCGCTACGAACGAAGTTGCCGATGGCGGACGATGAATCTTGCATGATCGTCAATCCGTCCGGCTTTGTCTCGCTGGCAAAGTAGTTGTTGGCAATGGTGCCGGCGCCGCCGGGCATGTTTTGGACCAAAACTTTTGGATTTCCGGGGAGGTATTTGCCTATGAACCGCGACACGAGCCTGGCCGCGGTATCAGTGCCACCACCCGTTCCCGAGGAGACGAGGATTCTGAGGGTTTTGCCTTCATAGTACGTAGCTTCAGCCGCGGCCGCTTCGTTTACGGGCAAGAATAATAAGAGCAACGCGCCCATCGACGATAGGTTGAGAAATCTTCTTGGCATGAAGAGAACTCCTTGCGCGGCGAGTTTGTTAGGATTTTGTCTCGCCAACCGGCAGACTATATTTTTGCCGCATCTTGGTAATGTAATCTTTTGCTTCTTTGGGAATGGCGACATAGTCGCGGATGACGGCTTCGATTTTTTCCGCGCCGTGGGCCTTCCAGCCGTCGCCGAAGAACTTGTCCCCTTCCCTATCCACTTCCGGATCTTTCATAATGTTCATGAAGGCCTCGCGCAATAGCTTCACCAAGTGGTCTGGGGTGCCCTCGGGAGCAACTAAGTACTTATCCAGCTCGGGCGCGCCGGCCCAAGCGAGGTAGGCCTGCCAAGACAAGCCCGTGGGTTTCTTCGCGCCTAACAGCTCAAGGAACGTCGGCACTTCCGGAAAATCCTCGCGCCGCTGGTCTTCTTCGGTTACGACAACCTGGACGACTCCCTCGCGCTGCAGGTCTTTGACGAGCTTGGCATTCTGGGTCGCCCACACGTCGATCTCGCCTTGACGGATCGCCAACTGCAGCTCCCGGCTTCCCGGATAGCCATAGATCCAACGCAGATTCCACCCGAGATATTCCGCGCCCCAAACCGTCATCGCAATCCAGTTACGAATACCGTCGGTGTCGCCAACTACGGCGGGTTTAGCGCTTTTGTTCGTGAACCTTGCCCGGGCGTCATTTCGAATCATTAACAGACTTCCAGATCGGGCGACACCACCGATGACCTTGAATTTTCTTGGATCGTATTTAATAGACGGGCCGCCGCGAGCAAAACTCGCCACGCTGGAAGAGGAATCTTGCATGATGGTTAGACCGTCCGGCTTCACTTCGCTGGCAAAGTAGTTGTTCGCGATGGTGCCACCGCCGCCGCCCATGTTCTGGATGATGATCTTTGGGTTCCCCGGCAAATATTTCGGTAAAAAGCGCGCCACCAGCCGGCCCGCGGTGTCAGTACCGCCGCCCGGGCCGGAAGCAATAATGAATCTAATAGTTTTCCCTTCGTAGAAAGGTTGGTCGGCAGCGAAAAGCGGCCTCGTCAGCGTGAGCAAGAATACGGCGAACCCGGTGAGGAAAATAAAAGTGAGAATTTTTTTTCTCATCGAAAAGCTCCTTCTTAGTTTTAGTACCACCAGCAAAGGGCCCGATCGCTTTGGATACTGCAAATCGGCCGGATGTACAAACTGGGCGTATTCTACTATGAAATTTACGGGTAGCAATGGGAAACTTTTGTCGACGGAGCCTCGACTTTTATGCGGTTACGTTACTCAGGGCTCGGAGGTTTGGGTTCGTCGATCAACGGTGGCCTATGATTGACATGGTTTCAGAGTAGTATTAATCGATGAGACATAGAGCTTTTCGCATGACACCCTGGCAAAGGTCATTAGTTGTGCAAACGTTGCTGGCCGGCTTGGATCCGCTGTTTCATTCTTTTTGTCGCAGGCCATCCGGTTGTCATCCCGAGCGAATGCGAGGGATCTAGGATTTCTCGCTGCGCGCTCGAAATGACACGAAAGACGATAGATACAGCAGTTGCGCTATTGCGAAACAGTCTCCAAACAGAGAAGGAATGAACGCAAACGGGGGCGAGTGTCGGGAAACTTTTATTGATGATGATCAGGAGGGAAAATGATCCGCGGAGTTCTTTTACCGATTATCACGCCGTTCGATGAGAAAGTACGGGTCGACGAACAAGTCATGCGCCAGCTCGTGGACTTTCACATTGGCGCGGAGGTTCAAGGTCTGTTTGTTCTCGGCTCCACCGGCCAGGGGCCGGCGATGACGACAGAAGAGCGCAAGCAGGCCGCGGCGATCGCTCTCGACCAGGCGAAATCGCGCGTGCCGGTGGTTATCCATGTCGGCACGGCGGATGCCGGAAGCACGGTTGAATTGGCGGAGCATGCGGCGGCGCATAAGGCCGATGCTGTCGCTATCGTGCCACCTTATTATTACTCGGATCATACGGATTACGAGATCATCGCGCATTACAAAGCGGTGGCCAAGGCGGTCCCGCTTCCTATCTTCATCTACGAGAATCCCAAATATTCGGGGATTTCGATTCCGCCGGGTTTGGCCGTGCGGATGAAGGAACAGGTGCCCGCACTCAAAGGGATCAAAGTCGCTTATGGCCAGGGCGCATTGCTCGAGTATGTGAGACTATTGCCGGACGTCTCCGTTTTCACCGGCAACGCCGATCTTTTTGGCTTGGTGCCTTTTGGCCTAGCGGGAATGATCAATCCGCCGACAAGTTTTGTGCCGGAGCTTTGCGTGGATTTGTTCAGGGCCCTCGACAGCAAAGACTACGCCCGTGCGGTAGAAGCGCAGAAAAGAGTCGATACCGCTGCGCGCCTGGTGGCGGCGCGACTGCGTAAGTATGGACGCGTTCCCCTCCAGGAGGTCTTTCGCATGCGCGGCTTCCCGGTGAAGCGTTTTCCCAAATGGGAGACGGAACAAATGCCCAAAGAAGAGGTGGCGAAGTTGGAGCGCGAACTTAGGGACGCCGGCATTCTGGGGCAGTAAGCGCTGAGACTTCCGAACGAAGGGGGAATCGTCATGCAATCAAAAACAATCGTGGCCGCGTCCAGGGAATGTCATTTGGAGCGCCGGACATTTCTCAAGGTAACGAGCGTCGGGACCGCCTTGGGTGTTTTCGGGGAAAGTTTATTCGGCAGCCTCGTCTACGCTGAGACGCTGGGCAAGGAAAAACGCGACAAAATGACGCCAGACGAGATCCTGGCGAAACTGAAGCGCGGCAATAAGAACTTTACCAAGGGTCTGATGACCGCGCGCAATTACCGCAACGAGCAGAAAATCACCGCCAAGGGGCAGTTTCCCGCCGCAGTGGTCCTTAGCTGCATCGACTCGCGAGCGCCTGCCGAAGTGATCATGGATCTCGGCATCGGCGACATCTTCAATGCCCGTGTGGCCGGCAACATATCAAACGAGGACATCTTGGGCAGTTTGGAATTTGCCTGCAAGGTGGCTGGTGCCAAGGTCGTCTTGGTGATGGGACACACCGCCTGTGGCGCGATCAAGGGCGCCATCGACAACGTCGAGTTGGGCAACCTCACCGGCTTGCTCGCCAAGATCAAACCGGCGGTGAAGGCGACCACATTCAAAGGCGAACCATCTTCGAAGAACGCCGCCTTCGTTGACGCGGTGGCGCAAAAAAACGTCGAGTTGACGATGGGCGACATTCGCAAGAAGAGCGCTGTGCTGGCAGAACTCGAAGCGAAAAATGCAATTAAGATCGCCGGGTCGATGTACAACCTGGAAACAGCGATGGTAGACTTTTTCGTCTGATCGGGTAGCAAGGCCGTGCACGCGCTATGTTAATAATCCATGCTAGGTCGAGCGTTCGCGGGTTTCACTTGCCATAAAATCGAGCTAAGGCCGGATTGCAGCGAGAAGTTGCAGAGACAAGCCTGGCTTGATAATTGACAACACCAGCTATGAAAGACGAACTCGCTAAGCGTCTCGTGCAAGGTCTGAAAGACGCGGGTATCAACTTTGTTACCTATCTACCCGAGACACGGCTCAGCCAGATCGTACCGCTGATTCAGAATGATCCGGAGATGGAACTGATCGCCGCCGCCAGCGAGCAGGAAGCGGTAGCCATTGCTGCCGGTGCGACTCTCGGCGGGAAGCAGGCGGCCGTTTACATGGAAAATACCGGCATCTACGTTTCGAGCTACAGCCTGCTAACGATCGGTAAACAGCTCGGCGTGCCGATCCTACTCGTCGTCGGTTATCTCGGGGGCGTGCCCGATCAGCGCAATAGTTTTCTTTACTCG
>JAHKKJ010000286.1 GCA_020027655.1 Deltaproteobacteria bacterium
CATCGTCCGGAGCACGGTAGGGTTAGCCATTTTAGCGCAGAAAGATGAAATCGAGGTGATGCGATTGGTCGGCGCAACCGAAGAGCTGATTCAGGCCCCATTCGTGGTCGAAGGTCTGATCCAAGGATTCATCGGGGCAGGGTTATCCGTCCTGGGGTTATGGTTTTTGGTGCTATTTCTTCGTGATCAAACACCGACTTCAATCGGTCTTTTTGGAAGTTTGGGCCGGCTGCAATTTATCGATTGGAGAGGCATCGCTCTGATCCTCGCTATCGGATCGCTTTTGGGGGCGTCCGGCAGTGTATTTTCCCTGCGGAGGTTTATGAAGAGATGGAAAGGATGAATCGACGATCCTCTCTTTATTTATTGGTGTTTCTTTTTTTCTACGGATTGCGGCTTGATGCCGCCAGCGTCAATAAGGACCTCGAAGGGATCAAACGAAAAATAGAAAGCGAACGACAGGGAATCAACCAGGTACGAAAAAGAGAGGGTTCAGTTCTCCAAGCTCTTGGCAAGATCGAACGAGATTTGGAAAAGAAAACCAAGGACCTGAATACGGCAAACTCTAAGCTTGCTTCGATCCTCGGTGCAATGCAGCAGAAAGAGACCGAAGCGCAGCGACTTAGAATCTCCCTGGATCAGAGACGCGAGCTTCTGATGAAACGGGCGGTTGCGCTTTATCGCTGGCACCGTGGTGGCGGTCCCTTTGTTCTTCTTAGCGGTGAAGTCCCGCTTGGAGTATTGCTCCAGCGCAAGCATTATTTGGCAGCGACAGTTTTCTTCGATCGAGAGCTGGTTGAGAAATTGCACGACGAGGTGATCTATCAGGAGAATGTCAAAAGAGAGCTGGCGCATAAGAAGGAAGAACTGAGCCAACAGAGACAGATCCTCGCCGAGGTTCAGGATTCAGTCCGCAAGGATGGAGAAAAGAAAAAGCAGCTCCTTGCAAGTCTTCGGCAGGAAAAAGACGGTCGCGTGCGAGCCCTCAAGGAGTTGGAGCAAGCCGCATTGCGTCTCCAAAAGATGATTGAGGAGATGTCCCGCCGGGGCGTTGGAAAGGTGCCAGAACTTCCCGCCGGCACTGGGCTTGATGCGATGAGGGGCAAACTCGAGTGGCCAGTTCGAGGACAAGTAACAGGTAGTTTTGGCAAAACCAAACATCCCGAGTTTGCAACCGAGGTCTTTCGAAAAGGCATTGATATTGAAGCACCCATCGGTGAGGAAATTAGAGCCGTAGAGAAGGGCAGGGTGGTGTTCGCGGAGCGCTTCTCGGGCTATGGCAAGATGGTGATCATCGATCATGGCGAGCGTTACTTTAGTGTTTATGCGCATCTATCTGAAATTCTTAAGAAAAGTGGTGATGCGGTAAAGCGAGGAGAGACCCTGGGAACGGTCGGCGATAGCGATTCCCTCGCCGGCTCAGGGCTTTACTTCGAGATGCGCAAGGATGGCAAGTCTATCGACCCCTTGCCATGGTTTCGAAAATAATAGATATTTTCAAAGTGTTGGGATAGAATCACCAAACTGGATGTTTCGACTTCAGCGAGGAGAGAGACTATGCGAATTGTAGCAAAGCGCGGGTTCCCGGTTATCCTGCTGCTCGTGGGGATGGCCCTCGGATTCTTTTTGGCGGCTCAGTGGGTGCCGAGTGTTTCGGCAGTTCCGCGACAGGACTATGAGAGCCTAGAAGCCTTTACCAATATTCTTTCCATCGTTAAGAAAAACTATGTGGAAGATGTGGACACCAAAAACCTGGTCAGCGGGGCCATCAATGGAATGCTGAGTTCTCTTGACCCACACAGCGCTTATCTCACTCCTGAACTCTACAAAGAATTACAAATGGATACACAGGGGCGCTTCGGTGGCCTCGGGATTGAGATCACGGTCAAAGGCGGGATTCTCACCGTCGTCTCGCCCATCGAAGATACGCCTGCCGCTAAAGCGGGCGTCAAGCCTGGAGATCAGATTTTCAAGATCGAGGATGAGTTTACTAAAGACATGACCCTGGTGGACGCGGTAAAGAAAATGCGCGGGCCGAAGGGGACGAAGATCACCATCTCCGTAAAACGAGAGGGCGTGCCGGAGCTGATCAATTTTACTTTGATGCGCGATACGATTCGCGTCCAGAGTGTGCGTAGTCGAAATCTTGAGGAAGGATACGGTTATATTCGGCTCGCGCAGTTTCAGGAACGAAGCGATCGTGATCTGCAGAAGGCTCTTGAAAAAATGGTGGGTGAGAAAGCAGGTCTCAAGGGATTGGTCTTGGACCTCAGAAACAACCCCGGTGGTCTATTGACCCAGGCCGTGCGCGTTGCAGATCTATTTCTCGACTCGGGCATGATTGTTTACACGGAGGGTCGAATTGAATCGCAAAAGCAGAAATACTTCGCCCAGAAAGACGGTTCGTGGACGGATTTCCCCATCGTGGTTCTCGTGAACGGGGGGAGTGCCAGCGCCTCTGAGATTGTTGCGGGTGCGTTACAGGATCATAAACGCGCGGTTGTCTTGGGGACGAAAACATTTGGTAAGGGCTCGGTGCAAACTATTTTACCTTTGGACGATAGTTCTGCATTGCGCCTGACCACGGCGCGTTACTTCACGCCCAAGGGACGCTCGATTCAGGCTACAGGCATTGTTCCTGATATCATTGTTGAGAGCGCGCCCCAGCAGGAGGCGAAGGTCGATGAAAAGCGCCGGCCGGGCTTGCGCGAGGAGAACCTGCCGGGCCATCTGCAGAATCAGCAGCAGACCCCCAATGCCCTACCGGATTCGGGAGACAAGGAAAAAGAGAAACAGATACCCTCTTCTGGTCCGACGGGTGACGACAGCATTGATAATGACGCCCAGTTAAAGCGGGCCTTGGACTTGTTGAAGAGTTGGGATGTCTTTAAACAGCTGGTGCAAAAGAAGGCAGCCTAAACTGGGTTGCGCCTGTTTAAACTCGTCAAGAAATTCTCCATTGGCCCTCCGTCCGGAGGGCTAATTTTTTGTGGCTAGACATTCCGCAGTCGGAGCTGGACCCTAATGAAAAAAGCGGCGGATGACTTACCTCTGTTCGCCCGACAAGCTCCACGGTTTTTCACCATCAGCGAGCTCAACCAAATCATCAAGGGGACCCTCGAGCAAGAATTGGACGGATTCTGGGTTGTGGGTGAGGTCTCTAATTTTCGTGTCCCGCCTTCCGGCCACTATTACTTCACGCTCAAAGATGACAAGAGTCAGATTTCGGCGGTGATGTTTCGGCGCCAGGGTCTTGGTCTCACCTTTGCCCCGGAAAATGGTATGGAGGTACTATGCTTCGGCAAAGTCAGTCTCTACCCGGTTCGCGGAGACTTGCAGTTATACGTTGAGAACATGGAGCCAAGGGGGCAAGGGGCCCTCTACTTGGCGTTCGAACAGTTGAAAAAGAGGCTGGCTGCTGAGGGCTTATTCGCAGAGGCGCGCAAGAAAACTTTGCCCTTGTTACCTGCCTCAATCGGCATCGTCACGTCTGAAAGAGGTGCCGCTCTGCGCGATATGCTGCGTATCATCGGCGACCGCTATCCTGATCGCCGTATCGTTGTGCGGCCTGTGAGAGTTCAGGGTGAAGGGGCGGCTGAGGAAATTGCCTCGGGTATCACCGAACTCGGAGGATCGGGTCAGGTGGATGTTATGATCGTTGGCCGCGGCGGCGGATCCTTGGAAGATCTCTGGGCTTTCAACGAGGAGATCGTGGCACGAAGCATCTTTGCCTCGCCGGTGCCGGTAATCTCCGCGGTGGGCCACGAAATAGATTTTACCATTGCTGACTTTGTCGCGGATTTGCGCGCGCCCACGCCAACCGCGGCTGCCGAGGTCGTGGTTCCGAGAAAGTCTGAATTGGTAGACCAGGTAGTGGATTTGGAAAAACAGCTCTTGCAATGGATGCGGCGGAAGCTGGAACTGGCTAGAGAGGACTGGAGTGGTTTCGTCAAGAGGCTGGCCGATCCTGAACGGAAGTTGCGTGAAACCCAACAGCACGTGGATGAGTTGTCAGTTGATCTTGTGCGCCGTTGCCGAGATCGTATACGTCAGCTCAAAAACCGGTTAGTCCAAGGGGGCGGGCGGCTGGACGCGTTAAGTCCCTTGGCGGTTTTGAATCGTGGTTACAGCATCACCCATAAAATACCGGAGGAAAAACTCGTCAAAGACGCAGCCTCTTTGGACATCGGCGATTTTCTCCGCGTCACGTTTGCGAAGGGTAAAGCGATCTGCCGGGTGGAAGGAAAAGAATGAAATGACAATCGCCCGCGCCATAGGAATTGCACTTGCTCTGTTGTTGCTCTTTGGTGGTCACTCCTTCGGCCGTCCGGCCGCCGCAGTGACAGCAACAAAAACCACCGAAATCTTTCAAGGCGACATTGTAGAGCTGAAGATTCCCGGCGCGGGGCTCACCGCCGTCGAGGGACGCATGGGAAAGGCGACGATCCCTTTTTTTTCGAGCGGAAGCGGTTATTACACGGCATTCGTCGGAGCGGATCTTGAAGCCAAGCCTGGTTTAGTCACGGTTATCGTCAAAGGTACGACAACGACGGGGATACAGCGCGACAGCCAGATATGGCTGATGATCAAACCCAAGTCGTTTAAGAAGGAATCGTTTTCGGTTGCCGCAGAATTCGACCAGTTGAGCCCAGAAGTACTGGAAAGAATTCGCAAGGACCAAGAGCAATTTTCCCGCGCTTTTATGACTTCCGCGCCGGAGCGTTTGTGGGAAGGACGCTTTCTCCTTCCCATAGCCAGCGAAGTCAGCTCGCCCTTTGGTTATCGCCGCGTCATTAACGGAACGTCGCGCGCGCCGCATACCGGCGTCGATTTAAGGGCTGCGTTAGGCTCAGAGGTGGTTGCCGCAAACCACGGTCGAGTGGTGTTGCTCGGCGATTTCTTTTTCAGCGGGCATAGCCTGGTGCTGGACCATGGGGCCGGACTTTATACCATGTATTTCCATCTCGCGGAGTTCAAGGTTGAAATGGGAGTCGCCGTGCGCAAAGGAGATGTGATCGGTTTGTCGGGGATGACTGGGCGCGTGACAGGGCCTCATCTCCATTGGGGTGCCCGGGTCAACGGCGCACGTGTCGACCCGTTTGAATTGGTCAATAAGCTGGGCAATTCTGAAACAAGCTCGGAATTCACGCCACCTTAAAATGGGGCTGAGAAATAAAATGACTAAAAAAGATCAGGCAGACAAGAAATTCGAGTCGGCTCTGGAAGAGCTGGAAAGCGTCGTCGAGCAGTTGGAATCGGGGGATCTTTCACTTGAAGATGCGCTGGCCGCATTCGAAAAGGGAGTTGGTCTGGTCAAGTACTGTAATCAGAAATTGAGTGAAGTAGAAAAAAAAGTTGAGCTTTTGCTCAAGGACAAGGAAGGCAGACTGCAACTCAAACTATTGGATTCTCTGGCCGGTGATGAGGAGAAGGACGAATAGGGCGATCGACAGAGGGATCATGCTAGTGTCCCACTCTTTGTGCGATCCACTGTTCATGGTTGACCGGTGCTGACGATCCAGAGAGTTCCGCTACGAGTTGCTCCAAATAACTTACCAAGAACTGCCGCGAAACAAAGTCCT